>CAMSEJ010000086.1 GCA_947057405.1 uncultured Roseburia sp. | reverse complement strand
CACAAGGTACCACACTCTTTCCCTACACGACGCTCTTCCGATCTGGTTCCAGACTTCAACTTCTGGCCGGATAGAGTGCTGGTTTATATATCCTATTATAAATATTTGCCTGCTACTTACAATGCATATTTATAAGTTCCTTTAACATGAGTACACAATGATGAAAAGGGAGTAAAAATATATTTTCTGCTTTTGGAAACAAATCCCGGTACAAAAATAAAACCGTGCGCTTCAAAATGCAGGGGCTTGACAGGGAATTGCGCAGTTGTTATATTGGACATCAGCGGCAAAGGTTTACATTTCTCTCAAAAGGGGAAGCATAAGGCCGTACCGGCGCCTGCAGAAAAGAGAAACAAAAAGCAAACGGAGAAATGAAAATGGACGATTCAAAAAACACTTTTGAAAAAATATACGATGTTGTAAAGCAAATCCCAAAGGGCCAGGTGGCAACCTACGGCCAGGTAGCCGCCCTGGCGGGAAACCGCAGATGGGCGAGGGTGGTAGGGTATGCGCTCCATGTTAATCCGGATTCCGGACAAATTCCCTGTTACCGGGTGGTGACAAAAGACGGGAATGTTTCGGATGCCTTTGCATTCGGCGGGGCAAACCGGCAGGCGGAGCTTCTTTCGGCGGAAGGAATCACGTTTGTGGACGGGCGCGTAGATATGAAAAAGCATCAGTGGGAAGTCCCCTGGCTGTAAATCGTCTGCGTAAAAGGCGGCGGCATCGTTTGGGAAAACGGCGACAGGATACGAACAAAAAAGACAAACGGAAGGAGCATAAATTATGCAGTTTATAGAATACGCAAAAAAGCAAAAAACTGGCTGGATACAAAAGGCATCTCCTATGAGGACCGCCCAATCCGGGAACAAAACCCGACGGCAGAGGAGCTTAGGGAATGGCACAAAAAAAGCGGGCTGCCGCTGAAGCGCTTTTTTAATACCAGCGGCAATCTGTACAAAGAGAAGAATTTAAAAGAACGGCTTGCGGCAATGGACGAAGAGGAGCAGTACCGGATCCTGGCAGAGGACGGAATGCTTGTGAAACGGCCGCTTCTGGTTTCGGAGGAGTTCGTTTTGGTCGGTTTCAAAGAAGCGGAGTGGGGAGAAAAGCTGGCAGACAAGACGTCCGAATAGCAGACGGCGGTTTTAAAGCATACGGTTTCGCAGGTGACCGGAATGCGCCGTATGAAAAAGTATTGACACATTCCTTTTATGTTTTATATAATAACCGAAGAAACATCCAAAACCTACACAGAGAAGAGGAAGCACAGATGGATATTATGTATACAAGCACAAGAAATGCCGGGGAAAAAGCCACCGCCTCCCAGGCCATTTTAAAAGGTCTTGCCGAAAACGGCGGTTTGTTTGTTCCGGAGCGGATTCCGACATTGGATATCGATCCGGATACGTTAGCTCAAATGACCTATCAGGAAACGGCGTATGAAGTAATGAGCCGTTTTTTCACGGATTTTACCGAAGAGGAATTAAAAACCTGCATTGCAAATGCCTATGACGCCAAGTTTGATACGGCAGAAATTGCTCCCCTGGTGCATGCCGGGGACGCCTGGTATCTGGAGCTGTTCCATGGCCCGACCATTGCATTTAAGGACATGGCGCTTTCGATTCTGCCGCATCTGTTGATTACGGCAGCGCGTAAAAACCAGGTCAGAAACGAGATCGTCATCCTGACCGCTACGTCCGGCGATACCGGAAAGGCTGCGCTTGCAGGCTTTGCAGATGTTCCGGGAACCAAGATTATCGTCTTTTATCCCAAACACGGCGTCAGTCCCATCCAGGAAAAGCAGATGGTGACCCAGAAAGGGGACAATACATTTGTCGTGGGAATCAACGGGAACTTTGACCAGGCGCAGTCGGGCGTGAAAAAAATGTTTTCCGATGCGGCGTTTGCAAAAGAGCTGGATGCGGCAGGCTATCAGTTTTCTTCCGCAAATTCCATCAATATCGGGCGCCTTGTACCGCAGATTGTCTATTATGTCTATGCGTATGCCAGACTTTATGCAAAGGGTGAGATTCAAAAGGGCGAGAAGATAAACGTAGTGGTTCCGACCGGCAACTTCGGAAATATCCTGGCCGCGTTTTATGCCAAAAACATGGGCCTTCCGATTGCAGAGCTTATCTGTGCGTCGAATGAAAATAAAGTGCTCTGCGATTTCTTTGCCACGGGGACTTACGATAAAAACCGCCCGTTTATCCTGACGTCTTCCCCGTCCATGGATATTTTGATTTCCAGCAATTTAGAGCGCCTGATTTACCGGCTTACCGGCAGCGACGCCGCACGGAATGCGGCATACATGGAATCGCTTGCCGCAAACGGGGCATATACCGTCACACCGGAAATGAAAGCGGGGCTTTCGGATTTTTACGGCAATTTTGCGGATGAAACGGAAACCGCGCAGCAGATTCAAACGTTATACCGGGAAACGGGTTATATAACGGATACACATACGGCGGTTGCCGCTGCGGTGTACGCAAAATATAAAGCGGATACAAAAGACACGGATACAAAAGCCGTGATTGCCTCTACGGCCAGCCCGTTTAAGTTTACCAGGAGCGTAATGGAGGCAGTAGACAGGGAAGCGTATCATGCCATGACGGATTTTGAACTGGCAGACGAGCTTGGCAGGCTTGCAAAGACAGAGCTTCCGCAGGCGATCGAAGAAATCCGCAGCGCTGCGGTACGGCACGATACCGTATGCGAGCCGGAGGAAATGGAGCGTGCAGTCCGGACATTTTTAAAGCTCCGGTAAAGTAAAAGAGCAGAGAAGATGAAAAACAGCGAAAAGACGAATGTAATGCGGGTATTAGACGCAAAGAAGATAGCCTACACCAGCCATACCTATCAGCCGGATCCCGCCCTAAGCGGAAGCGAAATAGCGCGGCTTTTGCATGAGGATGCGGAAAAAGTATTTAAAACACTTGTCACGCAGGGAAAATCGGGACAGTATTATGTATTTGCCGTTCCGGTGGAACAGGAGCTGGATTTGAAAAAAGCGGCAAAAGCGGCAGGTGAGAAAGCAGTCAGTATGATAAAGCAAAAGGAACTGCTGCCGCTGACCGGATATGTCCATGGCGGATGTTCTCCGGTCGGCATGAAAAAACAGTTTCCGGCGTTTCTCCATGAAACGGCAGGGCAGTATGAAACAATCTTTGTCAGCGCAGGTAAAGTAGGGTATCAGATTGAGCTTGCTCCCGGGGATCTGGTTCGGGCAGCAGGCTTAACATCCGCGGATCTGGTGTCAGAATAACCGGATCCGCAGATTTGGGCGCAAAAAGAAGCTGTCGGAACAGGACGCCGTTTGTCTGATTGATTACAGACAAACGGCGCGTTCCGACAGCCCCTTTTGCGTGCAGCCCGTTTCTTTTACAGCTTGAATACAAATGTAATGGTTCCGAACGGATACGCAATCGGCAGCAATATCATATCGGAGGAGCTGCTGAGCATGGTGTTCTGCAGGTTTACAACCGGATTTAAGAACAGCTCGACCGATTCTTCGTTTGAAATATTTACATTGAACAGCCCGTTCTGCCAGTTCAGAAAATCACCGATTGCCGCGTCGACGTATTCATTGAATTCTTTAAATTCGGTTCCGGCAAAACGGGAAGCAAATGCAACGGCGGCATCCTCTTCCATTTCCAGATAGGCAGTCAGGGAAAATTCACCGTCTATGATCTGGCCGGAGCAGTGGTTTGCAACGTGCTCGGAACTGAGTATGGGGTTCAGCGGCAGGAAGTCGTCTCCGATAAAGCGCACAAGGTTGTTAAACAGCAGCGTCAGGTATTTGAACAGGTATTCCGGAATATGTAACGTGGTAATCATAAACAGGCTGCGTGTCAGCGCCTGCAGGTTCTCCTGCTGCTCATCGGCGTTGGCCAGGTGCGTGAAATGGTTTTCTTCCTGATAAGAGGTAATCAGTTCTTCTAACTGTGTTTCGGAAAGAAAACCGTTTTCAACCAGCCGTTCTCCAATCAGCAGGTAAACCGGTATCTGCTGTTTTAAAAGGCCGGCAAGCTGTTCTTCGGTGAGAAATTTCTCTTCAATTGCAAGTTCGCCGAAGCGCCTGTTCTCATGTGCCTGGCGGATCAGAACCTTGTCTACCTGTTCTACGGTCATAAGGCCCGCATGGATTGCCAGAAGGCCCAGCTTGATATGCCGGATATGCTGCTCTTCAATGGCCTGGATAAGCTGCTCCGGGGTAACGACATGTTTGCTTAATAAATAGTTTCCAAAAAACTGTGCGTACATTTATACACTCCCTTCTAACCGTGTCCGCAGGATATCCGTGATCTGCTGGCTGTGAAATGGTTTCTGGATAAATTCTTTGGCTCCGAGCTGAAACGCCTGCTTGATCTGTGACTGTGTGCCCATGGAAGAAACGACGATAATATCTGCGTTTGGATTGATTTCCATGATTTCGGATATGGCCGCGGCCCCGTCTTTTACCGGCATCAGCAGGCTTAAAAATACAAGATCCGGGACATGCTCCTGATACAGCTCTATAGCTTCCTGTCCGTTTGATGCATCTAAAATACGGCTGATTCCAAAAGAAACGATGGCGTCTTTTAGCTGTTTTCGCGCTAAAACGGAATTATCACCAATTAAAATGGTTACATCTTCTGCTCTCATGGCTACACTCCTTTTATTTATAATCATATTATGTATTTTATACCATCTAAGGTAAACTTTCAACAGAATTATCGGACGAGTTGGGAAAAAAATTTAGAAAATCGCGGGTTTTTCTCATTGCATATGGAGGTGCATGTGTGTATAATGAGGATATCGGCGGAACTATCCTGCAGAGAGAAAGAGGGAATGGGTATGGGATATCTGATTGTTGATATTATTACTGTGGTTTTGGGGATTTACCTTTTGTATGCCGCGGTACGGATGAAAAAAACAGGCCGGATCAACTCCCTGATAGCAAGCGGCAGCGAGATAAAAAACTGCCGGAACAAAGAGGAATTTATCAACACAATTTATATGCCGACGCTTTTATTTGGTATGATTTCGTTTGCGTTCGGTATATTTGTCTGTGCGGACAAAATGCTGTTTCATCTGAACCGGGTGTTTAAAATCGGCGGCGTAATCGTCTTTTTTGCCGGCTGGCTCTGGTTTTCCCGAAAGCTGCGTATCGGAAAGGCCGATTTTTTTCATTAAATAGAACGGGAAAATACATAATCTCAAAACGTGCCCGAAAGCGTATTCCGGCAAATGGCAAAATATATTTGGCGGAATCCCTTTCCGGCACGTTTTTGTTTTAACGCTCTGAAATCGGTATGTATTCTTTGTGTTTGTCCACAAATTTGTATGCCGGACGCATAATCTTGCCGCTGTAGGAAAGCTCCTCCAACCGGTGTGCGCTCCATCCTGCGATTCTGGCAATGGCAAAAATCGGCGTATAGAGCTCTAACGGCAGGTTTAACATGGAATAAGCGAAACCGCTGTAGAAATCCACGTTCGGGCTGACCCCTTTGTAAATCTTGCGTTCTTCGGCAATGACCTTCGGCGCTAATTTCTCAATCAGCGAGTAGAGCGCAAATTCCCGTTCCCGGCCTTTTTCTTTGGAAAGGCGTTCCACAAAGGAATGGAAAAGAATGGCGCGCGGGTCGGACAGGGAATAGACAGCATGTCCCATACCGTAAATCAGACCTGCGCGGTCAAACGCCTCTTTGTTCAAAAGCGCACGTAAATAGCGGCTGACTTCCTCTTCGTCTGTCCAGTCTTTTAACGTTTTCTTCATATCCTCTAACATCTGTACTACCTTAATATTGGCGCCGCCGTGCTTCGGCCCTTTCAGGGAGCCTAAGGAAGCTGCAATCACGGAATAGGTATCCGTACCGGAAGAAGATACCAGATGGGTCGTAAACGTAGAGTTATTACCGCCGCCGTGCTCCATATGGAGAATCAGCGCAATATCTAAAAGCTTTGCTTCTAATGCGGAAAATTTGGAATCCGGTCTTAAAATGTGGAGGATGTTCTCCGAGGTAGAATATTCCTGTTTGGGCTGATGGATAAAAAGACTTGCACCGTCGTGATAGTGTTTGTATGCCTGGTATCCGTAAACGGATAAAAGTGGGAAAAGACTAATCAACTGAAGACACTGCCGTAAAACGTTTGGAAGCGATATATCATCTGCTTTTTCATCGTAGGAATAGAGGGTGAGGACACTTCTGGCTAATGTGTTCATCATATCCCTGCTGGGTGCTTTCATAATAATATCACGTACAAAGCTGGTCGGCAATGTTCGGTACTCGCTTAACAGTGACGAAAAATCATGCAATTGCTGACGGTCCGGAAGCCTTCCGAACAGCAGCAGGTAAGTGCTTTCTTCAAAACCGAAATGGCTGTCGTCGTTCATTCCTTTTACAATGTCCTTTACATTGTAGCCGCGGTAGTAAAGGTTGCCGTCAGCGGGAACGGGCACGCCGTTTTCGAGTTTCGTTGCGCAGACATCGGATATCTGGGTCAGGCCTACAAGTACACCTTTACCGTTTATGTCACGCAACCCTCTTTTGACATCGTATTCCGAATACAGTGCGGGATCGATGGTCGCGGTCTCTTCACAGAGCCTGGAAAGCTGCAAAATTTCAGGCGTTATCTCACTATATGAATTTGTAAGCATATAAGACCTCCCTTCTGTTTATTTTGCTATCATACCATAGGTTGATAGGATGAAACAAGAAAAAAATGTAAGGAATTAAAAATTTTATAAAATTTTAGAGTTCGTTTACATTTTTTAAAAGGAGCCGCGGCGGTATCTTTTCCTGTCCGGTCCGGGCGGAGGAAATAACCGCATATTATAGGAAATATAAAAAACTATCATAACTTTCCATATTGAAATTCAAAAAATATTATTATATGATATAAAAATAGGCTTACAGGCCAAAGAGGAACGCCTGTAAAATACAAAGAGGAAGGAAGATACACTATGAGTTACCGTATCGGTGTCATATCCGGCGACGGAATCGGGCCGGAAATTGTGGCGGAAGCCAAAAAAGTACTGGACTGTATCAGCAGGACATACGGACATACATTTGAATATGAGGAAATTTTAATGGGCGGCTGTTCGATTGACGCAACTGGCGTACCGCTGACAGACGAAGCGATTGCGCAGGCCTTAGGCTGCGACGCTGTCTTAATGGGTTCTATCGGCGGCAATACCGCAACCTCCCCGTGGTACAAATTAGAACCGCACCTGCGCCCGGAGGCGGGGCTTTTAAAGTTGCGCAAATCGTTAAACCTGTTCGCCAACCTGCGCCCGGCATACCTGTACGAAGAATTAAAGGAGGCATGCCCGCTGCGGGACGATATTATCGGGGACGGCTTTGATATGATGATTATGCGGGAGCTGACCGGCGGGCTGTATTTCGGCGCGCGGAACACAAAAGAACAGGACGGCGTTCTCACCGCAACCGACACCCTAACCTACAACGAAAACGAAATCCGCCGGATTGCGGTAAGAGGCTTTGACATTGCGATGAAGCGCCGCAAAAAAGTGACGAGCGTAGACAAGGCAAACGTACTCGATTCCTCCAGGCTCTGGCGCAAAGTCGTAGAAGAGGTGGCGGCGGATTACCCGGAGGTTACATACGAGCACATGCTGGTGGACAACTGCGCGATGCAGCTGGTAAAAGATCCGAAGCAGTTTGACGTGATTTTAACGGAAAACATGTTCGGCGACATTTTGTCGGACGAAGCAAGCATGGTAACCGGCTCCATCGGTATGCTGTCCTCCGCCAGCTTAAACGATACCAGATTCGGGCTTTACGAGCCAAGCGGCGGCTCCGCGCCGGATATTGCGGGCAGGGGGATTGCAAACCCGATTGCAACGGTGTTAAGCGCCGCAATGATGCTGCGTTACTCCTTTGATCTGGACAGCGAGGCGGACGCCATAGAAGCCGCCGTAAAACAGGTGTTAAAGGACGGATACCGCACCATTGACATTATGCCGCAGGAAACAGGCAGACGCGCCGCCGTAACGCAGGTCGGCACGGCGCAGATGGGAGATTTGATTGCAGAAAGGATAAAAAAGCCATGAAAAAAAGCGATAATGTAAAAGCAGGGATGCAGCAGGCGCCGCACCGGAGCCTGTTTCACGCATTGGGATTTACCGAAGAAGAAATGAAAAAGCCGATGGTCGGGATTGTAAGCTCCTACAACGAGATTGTCCCGGGCCATATGAACCTGGATAAAATTGTAAACGCCGTTAAGCTGGGTGTGGCGGAAGCCGGAGGCGTTCCGGTCGTTTTCCCGGCCATTGCCGTATGCGACGGGATCGCCATGGGGCATATGGGCATGAAATATTCGCTTGTCACCCGCGATCTGATTGCGGATTCCACCGAGTGCATGGCGCTTGCGCACCAGTTTGACGCGCTGGTCATGGTGCCAAACTGCGACAAAAACGTGCCGGGGCTTCTGATGGCGGCGGCCCGTCTGAATATCCCGACGGTATTTGTATCCGGCGGGCCGATGCTGGCCGGACGCGTCAACGGCAAAAAGACAAGCCTTTCTTCCATGTTTGAAGCGGTCGGCTCATATGCGGCGGGCACGATGACCGAAGAAGAGGTGCGCGAATACGAAGAAAAAACCTGCCCGACCTGCGGATCGTGCTCCGGCATGTACACCGCCAATTCCATGAACTGCCTGACCGAAGCGCTTGGCATGGGGCTTCGCGGCAACGGTACAATCCCGGCGGTCTATTCGGAGCGCATCAAGCTGGCAAAACACGCCGGCATGGCGGTAATGGAACTGTTCGAAAAAAACATTTGCCCGCGGGATATTATGACAAAGGAAGCCGTGTTAAACGCCCTTACGGTCGATATGGCGTTAGAGATCGGAAGAGCGTCGTGTAGGGAAAGAGTGTGGTACCTTGTGTAG
>CAMSEJ010000085.1 GCA_947057405.1 uncultured Roseburia sp. | reverse complement strand
TGACTGGAGTTCAGACGTGTGCTCTTCCGATCTCGTCAGTATAGCTTTCCTCCGCATTATATGATATACTGTCCGTAATTACCAAACAAAACCCCAAACCCAAAACGCAAGGAAGGGAACCGATATGAAAGAAAGTATTTTAATCGTAGACGACGAACCGTCCATGGCGGATTTAATCGAAATTTTTTTAAAAAACGACGGCTATACCGTACACAAATGCTGCAACGGTAAAGATGCGCTCAAATGTGTAGAAGAGCAGGAACTGGATATGGCTATTTTAGACGTCATGCTGCCGGACATAGACGGCTTCCATATATGCAAAAAAATCCGGGAACGTTATTTTTTCCCGATCATAATGCTGACCGCCAAAATGGAAGATGCCGACAAAGTAATGGGGCTTACCATGGGAGCAGACGACTATATCGTAAAACCGTTCAGCCCGCTTGAACTGACCGTCCGGGTCAAAACACAGCTCAGGCGCTATAAAAGCTATAACCGCCAGACGCCTGCCAAAGCATCCCGCAAAGAAGCCACAGAATATGACTACAACGGGATTTTTATCAACCGTATCACACACCGCTGTTTTTTATACGGGGAAGAAATTGCATTAACCCCCATCGAATTTTCCATCCTCTGGTATTTGCTGGAGCACAGAGGACAGGTGGTCCGTTCCGAAGAAATTTTTGAACAGGTATGGGGCGAAAAGTTTTACGATAACAACAATACCGTAATTGCACACATTGGGCGGCTGCGGGAATCTGTCTGATTGCGACAGCCGTATTGTGCTTTGGCGCAGCCTGGTTCTGTGAAGCGGTGTTCCCGCCGAACGAACGCCCGGACCCTGACGCGGCAGCCCTTGCGGATGAGATTGACCGCATTGTCGTGAAACGCGCAGCAGATGCTTCCGGGTTAAAAACACTTGAGCAATCGTACAAAAAGCTCTCCTTCAAGCAAAAACGGCAGGTAACGTCCCAACGGTACGACAGGCTTACGGAAGCAATTTCACTGGCAGAACAGATGGAAGCCCGGCAAATCAGCCTGGTCGTAAAAGACAAAAGCAAAAACGGTTTTGATATTATATTTTCGGGAGGCGGCGCCGACCTGAACGCTTACGGCGGAAAGACAGCATTTGAAGGCCAGGCAGACGTCAGCGGGAACGGCGCAAAAGAAACCTTTGACCGGCTGTTCGACGGAAAGCACGGCTTTACAATTGAAGCAGAGCTCAACCCCAACAGCGGGGAAGATTTTAACATGATCGCCTCCAAAGGGGATAACTGCGCGGCATTGCGTATTTCAGAGCACAGCGTCTATTTTTTTATCAAAGAAAAAACCGGGGACTGGAAAGGGGCGCGCGTACCGCTGAGCGCCGATCAAATGTCCTCCTGGCTGCATGTGGCGGGAGTTTACCGCAAAGGATATGTTTCTTCCTATTTAAAGGGAAGCGGAATGGCGACCGAAAAAGCAGGCGCTTTTTCTCCCTCCGAATTCCCGCTTGGCATCGGCTACTGCCCCGAGCTGAACCGTACCTCCGTTGCAAGCATCCGTAAGCTGCATGTCTATGCTAAGCCGCTGACCGAAGACGAATTAGAAACCGGGCAGTATGGACCGGATTCCGATTTTGTGGAACTCTGGTATGATTTTGACGAATTTTGTTATGAGGGAATCGACACGCCGGTCGAAGGAATCCGGTGCTATGCGGATTCCGTAACGCTTATGGAACAGGAAGAACGGTATCTTCCGGCGGAACCGGTGCCCTATTACGCTTCGGGAACGCTCCGATATCAAAGCAATAACCCGGATGTTGCCGCCGTATCGCCGGACGGCACCGTAAGCGGGGTCGGCACGGGAACTGCCGTTATTACGGCCTCGATAGCGGGCACGGACTTTACGGCAGACATACCGGTAACGGTTCAAAGCGCAGAATCGCCCGAGCCGCTGTCTGACGAACAGCGCTATGCCGTTCTCGTTTGGATTGGCGTGCTTTTGTACCTGGCGGAGCTGTTTGTAATTGTCCTGCTGCAGAGAAAACGCCTGATCCGCTACCTGGCAAGGCTTTCTGACGAAATTTCCCTGATTGGCACAAAGCGGGAGGAGACAGAGCTTCCGGATATCTTAGAAGCGGCGGGAAACGCAATCCGGCATGTAGAGGAAACCTTCCGCCAAAATGATTTTGTAGCACGGGAAGCGGAGCAGCGGAAAAACGATCTGGTGGTCTACCTGGCACATGATTTAAAAACGCCGATCGCATCCTTAATCGGCTATCTGACGCTGCTGCGGGACGAAAAACAGATTTCCCCCGAGCTGCACCGGCACTACCTGGAAATCGCCCTCAATAATTCGGAGCGGCTGGACGAGCTGATCAACGAATTTTTTGAAATCACCCGTTTTAATGTTTCACAGATCACCCTGGACTGCGAATCCATCAACCTGACGCTGTTAATGGAACAGCTTGTCTGGGAAATTAAGCCGATGCTTGCCGAAAAGGGGCTTACCTGCCGCCTGGAGATCCCGCGGGATGTGACGGTAAACTGCGATGCCGACAAAATCGAGCGCGTCTTTGACAACCTGCTGCGCAACGCGATTCATTACAGCTTCCGCGATACTGAAATCCGCATTATGGTAACGGCCGAAACGGACGTGACCGCTGTTTTTCTAAACCATGGCGAACATATTCCGGCATCACAGCTTTCGCGTATTTTTGAACAGTTTTACCGGCTGGATCAGGCGCGTTCCACAAGTACGGGCGGTTCGGGGCTTGGCCTTGCGATTGCAAAGCAGATTATAGAGCTGCACCAGGGAACGATACGGGCGGAATGCACCGGAGAGGAAATACGGTTCACGGTGACAATTCCTTTTACCTAAACAATATTTTAGGCGGCACAGAAAAAGCTGTGCCGCCCTCTTTTGGCTAAAATCCCTCTTATTTTACCCGAACTTTCTTTTTCACACTGAACTTTGTATAAATCTTCTTATTCTTCACGGTCTTATATGCCCGCACACGCACATAGCAGATTTTGCCGCTCTTTAATCCTTTTAACGTCTTAGAAACCGTCTTGCCGTTCTTCACCGTAACGGTCTTCTTATCGCCAAACCCGGCCTTAGACGCGTACTGGATCACATATCCTTCTGCCCCCGTTACCTTCTTCCAGGATACCTTCGCCTGCTTCGTCCCGGCCTTTAGGGCCTTCAGGTTTACCTTCGCTGCCTCAAATTCCGCTTTTTCCAGCAGCCCCTTTAACTCCTTCTGAAGCGCGGCCGCCTCATCCAGCGATTTCTTTGCTTCCGCCAGCTTTTGATCCGCCTCGGCCTGCGCCTTCTTTAAAACTTCCTCTGCGGCTTTCTTCGATTCCTCCGCAAGCTGCGCGGCCTGTTCCGCCCGGTCGCGGGCAGCAATGGCCAGCGACGCGGATGCCTTGGCGGCTTCCTGCGCTGCCTTGGCAAGTGCAGCCTCGGCTGCGGATGCCTGTTTGGACGCTTCGGCTGCGTTTGCGTCTGCTTTGACAGACTGCATGGCTGCCTGCGCCTCTTCCTTCGCTTCTACGGCATCGTCCTTCGCCTTTCCGGCTTCGGCCTGGGCAGCAACGGCTGCGTTTTTGGCCGTTTCGGCGGCTTCTTTTGCCGCCTGGGCATCGGTCTTGGCAAGATCTGCCGCCTCGGCTGCATCCTGCGCTGCCCGAACGGCTTCCTCCGCCTTGCTCTGTGCCGTTTTTGCATTCTGTTCTGCCGTCTGGGCGGCCTGCTGTGCTGTTTTTGCGGTTTCTGCCGCCGTTTCTGCCGTATCCTGGGCCGCTTTGGCCTCCGCCCTTGCGGTTTCTGCTGCCTGCTGCGCGGTCTGTGCCTTCTGCATAGCCTCTTCTGCCGCATTCCGGTCTGCCTGGATTGCGGTTTTAGCGGCTTCGGCCTCTTCCTTCGCGGCTGCTGCGGCTTTTTCGGCCTCGTCGGCCTTTGCTGCTGCGTCCTGTGCCGCCTGTGCTGCCGCTTCGGCTTCCTGCTGCGCGGTCTGGGCGTCTTCCTGTGCGCTTACAGCGGCATCCTGTGCGGCCTTTGCATCCGCTTTTGCCGTTTCGGCGGCTTCTTTTACTTCTTTCGCCAGCTTGTCAATATTTAAGATGGCAATCTGATAAACGGCTGCTTCTAATTTTTCTGTATTGGTTACTTTCGCTTTCTGTGCTTCGGTCAGCGCTTCAAACGCCTGCTCTGCCGCCTCTACCGCTTCCGTGTCTGCTTTCGTTAAAGCGTCCGGTTCCGGAAGTGCCGCAATCATTGCGATGACCTCATTGATCCGCACCGTTTCGGACTGCTCTGTTAAATAGCCGTCGGCATCGTACCAGACAACAACCGACTTCGACTGCGGTGTAAGCTCCGAAGTCCCTTTTCCCAGATCCGCATCATAGCGGCTCTTAATCTGCGCTGCGGTTAAAGCAGTATTGTAAACATGGGCGGATGCCATTTTTCCCTTTAATTTTTTGCTTGCATGGTTCGGATCGTAATTCTGCCCGATACCAAGCGGATATTTCACACTGTTAACAGATACGGAAAGGGCTTTTTCCCCGACTTGCCTTCCGTTCACATACAGCCGCATAACGGCACCGTCATAGGTAGCTGCCACATGGTTCCAGGCATTTGCGAAAAATCCGGCCTGTGCGCAGGAAACCTCTAATACTTCCCAGCCGTTCCCGTAAACGAAAAATTCCAGTCCTCCATTTGTCAGTTTGACGCTCACCTGCTGATCGCCCTTCATCATAAACCCGTTATCCGCGCTGAGGTTTTCGGGATTTACCCAAAATTCCATCGTAAACCTGCCGGTCCCGGAAAGCGCTGCGTTTACGCCTCCGTCCGCATCCGGTACGGCAAAGCCCCCTTCAAAGGCAAATCCGGCCGGTGACGATAAATCTTTAAATAAAACCGCGGATTCCGTAATCTCTGCATTGCGTGCGGCGGAGCTTTTATCTTTGATAAACGCCGTCGTTTCTGCAAACTTCTCGATTTCCTGCTCGGATTTTTCCAGAGCGGCCAGATTTTTTACCAGCGCTTTCTGCGCTTCGGTCAGATGATCGTAAGCTTCCCTTGCTTTTTGTATATCCTCTTTCTGACGGTACGACACCAGTACCTCTGCCCGTTCGATTAATGTTTCCACCTTCTCGGCGGCTTTACGGTCAAACTCTTCCTCATCAAAGGAATCTGCGTCGCGCCAGAGCTTGCTGAGTGCAGTCAGATCCGTTGTCTCCGCTTTCTGGTAGGGGACAATGGTATAACTGTAGGAATACGCGCGCCCGTCGTTTGGAAGGCGGTACTGGCTTAAGGTTCCCGGCCCGCAGGTTGCTCCACCCGTTCCTTTGGAAATATAATCCACATTTAAGATGGTGTAATCGGTATCCGGAAGCTGGTAAGTCGTCATAACGTCCCGGAAATCACTGGTTTTAAAGTGAAGCGCGCTGGCTTCCATTTCCGTATCGCTCACCACCAACAGCCCCGTCGGCTTTGCCGGATCTTCTACCGCAATATAACGCACGGCGGTTTTATTGCCGGACGCCTGCGGTTTGGGATACGGGTAAAAGGAATCCGATACCGTAGACTGATACATTCCGATCCGCCCGCCGGATTTGCGGTCAAGCAGCGTTTCCTGCGGTCCGTTGCCGTACCAGGTAATCGCCTCATATCCCTCCGGCATGGTAATTTCCGCACCAACACGCAGAAGCTGCGGGGCCGTAGAGGACGGATTCAGGGTAGATGACACCCGTATTTCACCTGTACCGTAAATCCGATAAGTAAGTGTCTGTACCGATCCTTCGGCATTCGGCAGGTTTAATTCTGTTTCTATCGTACAATAAGTCCCGTCCTCTGCCAGCGCGGCTTTCCAGGAAGCGGCCGTTATGTCGGCATTGGCATTTTCCCACATGCGGTTGCTTCCGACATCACTCCAGTCGTTATCCAGAAGGCCTCTCCAGTAGTTCGGTACCGGTCCCTGTTCGATTACGGTCTGCCCGCCGTAGGTATAGCTTCCAATCAAGCCGGTTTCTTTCCGGAAGGTAACGGCAAACTGATCGCCGGACAGTGTATACTGATCTTCATCCTCTTCCACGGAAAGCTTCGCCGTATGTGCAGGCTCCGGTACATTTTCTACTTCGGCCGGCACGTTAAACTGCGCATAGGCAATTTCATGGCCCTTCTTTGCCCAAAGGGTATCTTCCTTAAGCCTTACGGACAGGTTCAGGAAATATTCTGCATCTGCCGCTTTTTGTTCCGGCATCTGAAACGGCACCGAAACGTCAGCGGTTTCGCCAGGCGCACAAGAGCTTCCTGCCAGTGTGCCGCTGTCCACGGCAGTTCCGTCCTCTAACAGCTCATATACCACATCATATGCAGACAGATCATGCAGAATGGATTCATTGGAAACGGTAAGCTTGTGGTTTTGCAGATCAATGACATCCGCGTCAAACCAGAATTTCTGGTATACATATTTTACTTCGTATAATTCGTCCTGTACGCTGCGGTCCGGGCCGACCAAACCGTTCTGGCAGAAATTCCCGTCGTTGATGGTATCGCCCCAGCAGCCGCCATACGCATAATACTTGCCTGCCATTTTCTCATTTCCGACATTTGCATAGTAATCGTAATAATCCCGTTTGATGCTGCCGATATTTTCCGCCTTGCTGTAATCCATCCACAGTACGACGCTTTCGTCCGTTACCGGAACGGCATATTCGCCTTCTCCCAAATCCGCCTTCCGCTGCTGTTTTAACTCCTCCTGAGACAGCGCCTTAGAATATACACGGACATAAGCGTATTTATTCTTTCCGTCGCGCTGGCCCATGTGGTTTGACTCAATGCCAATCCCAAACGGCTCGTCGCTTTCCCGGATCGGGCTGCTTACAGGCGCTAATGTCCCCCAGCATTCGAGCGGCTCCCCGTCGCAGTATACGCGCATTCCGGTGCCTTCTACTTCAACGGCCAGGTGGTGCCATTTGCCGATCCAGTCGGACGGCGCGCGGAAATCATTCTGCACCCATCCGCCGTTGTAGACGTAAAATACGATATTCTCTGTTCCCATGGTGCGGACAGCCGCCTGATAATCACCCTTTGCCATGATAGTGTTGTAGGTGCCGGCTTCCTTCTGGAAAACCCATGCTTCCATAGTAAAAGGATTTCCGCCTGAAAACGCCGCATTGATCCGCGCGCTTGCTTCCGGTGCCGTTTCCGCGGACAGAAGGGAATTGCCGTCAAGCGCCTTGCCGTTGGGAGAGCTTGGATCGTCTATGATTTTCCCTTCCAGTGTCCCGGTGAACTTACCGCTGCCCTGATCCGCCAGGATGGTACTCTGCTCTGTCCCTCCCGGGAATTCCGTTGCAATCGACTGATCCACCCAGTCCCAGATGAATCCGCCCAGGATGTTGTCCGAGCTGCGGAACGCTTCCCAGTATTCGTACAGGTTGCCTACGGAATTGCCCATGGCATGCGCATATTCACACTGCAGATACGGCATATGGTTTTGTACCTGCCCTTTGGCATAAACGCCTTCGACCCCGGCATACATCTGGCTGTCTATATCCGTTCCGCCGGTTTCTCCCAGACCGCAGTAGTGAATCGGACGTGTGTGGTCAATCGGCTTCATCACCTCTTTGATCGCTTTCTGGATCACCTTGGTCTGGCTGCTGTTCCCGCTCTCGTTGCCGAACGACCACATCAGAATAGAGGTACGATTCTTTTCAATGTTCATATGGGTATTCAGCCGGTCGCGCACGGCGGCTTCTAAATGGCGTCCCATCTCGTCCGAATCAATCCCGTGGGATTCCACGTTGCATTCCGCCATAACAAACAATCCGTATTTATCGCAGAGATAATACAGGTATTTGTCGTTCGGGTAATGGGAGGTACGGATAGAGTTAATATTATACTGCTTCATCAGCTCAATATCCTTAATGTACATCTCACGGGAAATATACCGTCCGTACTCCGGATCCATGTCATGGCGGTCTGTTCCCCGGAATTTAAAGGGCCTGCCGTTTAAAAGCACGGTTTCGTAGTAATCGGTAATATTGTTATAATTGCCGTCAATGACGGTTTTGGTAAAGGTAATCTCCCTTACGCCAAGCTGCTGGCTGATGCTTTCGTAATAAGCCCCGCTGTTCTTATTGTAAAGGGTCAGAACCATGGTATAAAGATACGGATCCTCGTCATACCACAGGTGCGGCCTGATAAGCGTTCCGGATAACGCAAGCGTCGCCTGTTCGCCGGACGCCGCCGCGTCGAAGCTGCCCTGCAGGGGTGCGTCCGCAAATACGTCCGTACCGTTTTCGTCAAACAGTTTGACGTCTACTGCCAGCTCGTCCGCAGAAATATCCTCGGCGCTCATGTTCTTTAAGTCAATGCTCAGATTCAGATCCGCATTTTCAAAGTTTTCATCCAGATCCGTTTCTACCTTATAATCCTCTAAATAAGCGGACGGCGTAGAATATACGTAAACATCACGGAAAATACCTGCCAGGCGGATAAAATCCTGATCCTCAAGAAAGCTGCCGTCGCACCAGCGCACCACTTTTACGGCGATCAGGTTGCGCTTGCCGTCTTCATTCAAGAACGGCGTAATATCAAATTCCGCGGCGTCAAAGCTGTCCTCACTGTATCCGACCTCATGGCCGTTCACATACAGGTACATGGCGGATTCCACGCCCTGGAACGAAAGAAACACTTTGCGGTTTTCCGCCATCCATGCTTCGTCTACATCCAGGTAATAGCGGTAAAAACCCACCGGGTTTGTCACAAGCGGGGCATTCGGCACTTTTGTTGCGGCATTGCCATACGCACCGCCCCACGGAATGTTGATATTGCTGTAAATCGGAAAATCAAATCCCTGCGTCTGCCAGCTTGCCGGCAGCGAGATCGGAAGAGCGTCGTGTAGGGAAAGAGTGT
>CAMSEJ010000084.1 GCA_947057405.1 uncultured Roseburia sp. | reverse complement strand
GTGACTGGAGTTCAGACGTGTGCTCTTCCGATCTTTTAGCTCCCCGTTAAAACTGTTGCTGACGGTAAGTACCATGTTTCTTCCTTTGACAAGCAGGGAAATGTCAATAAAACGTTTTCCGTCCTCTTTGCCCATCCGTTCGCACGCGTCTATGGCATTATCCAGCAGATTTCCCACAATCGCGCAGAAATCCTGGTCTTCCATATCCATATCTTTACCCAGTGACACGGCCTGAATACTGGTTTCAATGTCCTTTGTCTGCGCCAGCCACAGTTTTGAGCTGACCACCGCGTCCAGAATCAGGTTGCCCGTCTGCAGCGTCCTTTTTACCCGTTCCGATTCCTGTGTGATCCGGGCAATGAAATCCAGGGCCTGAGCTGTTTCCTTTTGTTCGATCATCGCCCGCAACGCTGCGAGATTCGTATTGTAATCATGCCGCCAGTTCCGCATGTCCGCATACATCACATCAATTTCCTGATAAAAGATTTGTTCCAGTTCCGCGCGCTGTAAACCGGCTGACAGGTTTATGTTTTCTTCTTCCTCACGGACAAATAATTCATACATCACAAAAAGAGCAATCAATTGAATTAACAGCAATGCTGCAATCCAGATAAGCGCCCGGTGGGTATGATGCTGCTGGTTGTCCATGCCGGGTGTCTGAACATAATACCAGATAAGCAGCAAACACATAAAATTCAGAAATGCCATACTGCACAATGCCAGGATGGGCTTTCTTTTCAGGCTGCGGATTGGCTGCTGCTGTTTCGCCAGCACATAGAGTACGGAAACCTGCATCATCTTTGTAAATATTAATGCCAACAGCCTGGTCATATCCTGTGTTTCCAAACTCTGCTGGTAAGTGGCATTGGTCATCAGTGCGGCAATGCCGGTCCCAATCAGAGAAACTGCCATACTGATCGCCGCCGACAGGAACACTCCCATAACTTTTTGCAGGAAAAAACCCTCTTTTAATACCAGCAAATAGCCAAACAGCCATACGCAGACTGTAATATCATGTACGGAGGGCGGCCACTTGAAAAACGTACCCACAACCCCCCATATTACAATCACAAAATAAGCAATACAATCCGGCCAGACAGAGTCATATTTTGCCTGAAAACGCTTACTGAAAAAGAATAAAAAAGCGAATCCTTCCACCAGGATCGGTATCGTCTCCATGATCATCCAGTCAACTTCCACGCCCTTCACCTCACCTGAAACTCTATAAATGCATCCCTTACCCGTTTCGCGTTATTACGGCTTAACGGCAATTCCTTTTGGTTCAATAAAACCAATGTATTTCTGCATATGCGTTCCACTTTAAAAATGTTCACAATGTGGCTGCGATGGCAGCGGACAAAATAACCGGGCAGTATTTCCTCAAGCCCTTTTGCCGATTTCCGTACCATATAGGACGTGTCTGCCGTAAACAGCCCGGCATAGTGAGCGGACATGGATATACAGTAAATGTCATCCAAAAAAACTTTACATTGATCGGGTCCCTTAGACGCAATCAGGAAACTGTTCCTGCGTGAGTTGTAAATCAGATAAGCTTTATCCAGAGTCGGCAGCAGCTTTGCCGCTGATACCGGCTTAATCAGATAATTCAATGCCTCAACATGATATCCGCACAGGCTGTACTGCCTGAACCCCGTAACAAACACAATCATCACATTTTTGTCTCGTTCCCTGATCTTCCCGGCAAGCTGCACGCCATCCATACTTTTCATTTTTACGTCCAAAAAAACCAGATCACAGGGAACCTCCGGCCAGGACATAAGAAAGCTTTCTGCACAGTCATAAAACTGAAGACAAACTTCCGCTTTCCTGTCAGCAGCCCAATCTTTAATCAGCTCAGCCAGCCGCTCCCGCGCATTTTTATCGTCATCGCAAACTGCAGTATACAACACGAACACCTTCTCCGGATTATTTTCTTACTTTTTTATCTTAACCGTAACGACTTTAGAATAGGGGCCGTATGCCGTTTTCTTGTTCCCGGCGGCATCCTGGTACACCGCACAGGCCCGCACCTTAAACCGATATGTCCCCTTCGCCAGTTTTTTCGTCGTCTTTTTCACATTTGCCGTCTTCGCTCCGGCTGACGTTGATATTTTCGCAAGCTGCTTGAATTTTCCTTTGTTCTTCTTCATCTGAAGTACAAAACCGGTTTCCCCGCCCTTCTTTTTCCAGCTTAACGTCACTTTGCCGTTCTTCTTAACCGACGCTTTCAAAGCCGGTTTGGAAAGCTTCGGCGCGGGAACCGTTTGCGGCGGCTGACTGGCAGGCGGTGTCGGCTCCTGCGGCGGCTCTGTCTTTTCCGCTATGGTAAGCCCTGCCTTTACGGCGTTTAACCGCCTGATATAATAATCCACCATACTCTGCGAAAGCCGCTCCGGGTACTTTAGCGCAAGCCTTACCGTACTAAGCTGGGCCGTAAATTCCCGCACGGATTCCGCCGTATAGCCCTGCAGGGACAGCGTCCCCAATTGCGCCACCAACGCCTCCAAATCCGCCGTATACGCGTAATTATTCTTTACTTTCCGATAAATATAATACGGCTCAAGGTCTTTTTTTATCAGAATCGGCTGTGTCTTAAACTGGTGCGCAATATCATAATAGTCATAATCTCCGTAGTTTTTCATATGCAGCTCAATCCGGTCCGGATAAACATAAACCATCAGAGCCTGCACAACATCGGAATCGTTCGCACTGGACGGATAATTAATATCATTGGAATAATAGCGCATCGAACCGACAAAGCTGCTGATAAAGCCCGGCGCCTTCTGCTCCGGCTTTCGGTAGCCAAGGCTGCCCGCCTCGTCCGTTTCTGCCGGAACAGACAGCATTCGAAGGTCAATCCCCGTCAGTTCGTTCGTTTGATCCGTCATCAGATAAACATTGTCTCCGTCTGTTTTGGCAAATGCATAAAGCCCGTCCTCAATTTCTCCTGCCGCCTCATCAAACGAATGCCTGCCGTCCGTTTCATCCGTCCGGACAAGCAGCTGCAGTTCACATGCAGCCTTATTTGCGGAAAACGTCTTAGACGAAGTGCTGTAATACACATACGGCCGTTCCGTATTATCGGTAGTGATATAATACCCGCCCGCCGTCTGCTCAATCCCGCAGATCTGCACCTCTTCACTCAGGATAAGATTGCTGTTTTCATAGCCCAGATAGCGGTCGTCCACCGTGCTCTGCACCGTATACCCGCCGTTCACCCGCTCGATCTTCCAAATCGGAGAGCTGACCGTGTCCGTAATCTTGTTCCCGTCCAGATCATACTGCGTCACGCGCTGTGCGGTTTCCTCACGGATAAACGCAGCGTTTCCCCCATGGTCATGCCCGTACAGCTCAATTAAGTTCGGATACTGCGCCAGCGTCTCTTTCAGCAAAATTGTGGCCTCGTCATTCTCATCCAGACCCTTTCCCTTATTAATACTGTTGGAGTCGTTAAACGGAACATGCGCAACAAAAAAAACCGTCTTTTCCCTTTTTGGATCCTCCGCATAAATCTGTTCCAGCCGTTGACGGATCCACTGTACGGATTCGAGCGAATAACGGTAATTGCAATACCGGTTCACGCCGTCTCCTGCGCCGTCCGGATGATCATACGTAAAATTCCCCGTATTCAGGCAGAGAAAATCAAATCCGTACAGCTCATAATAATAAGCCGCCAGCAGATTGAACTCATTATCGTATGTCATTTCATAAAAGCAATCCTCATCCGCCAGTTCCCCGACGTCCTCCTGCATCGGGTACGAATAATAATCCCCGGCATTGTACTTCCTCGTAATCTCATACTCGTGATTCCCGGTAACCCAGAGAATCGGCGTATGCGCCGGATCCAAAAACACATCCCTGGCCGACGAAGCAATCAGCTCCCGGATCCGTTCCCAGTTCTCCTTCGGAATATCCTGCGAATCACTGGTATAATCGCCGCAGAGGATCATCATATCAATCTGTTCCTCCCGTTTCATGGTTTCCAGGGTATTCTTTACAACGCCCCTCAGACGAACCTGTTCTGCGGGCCCCTCAATCAGTGACATCTGATTATGCAGATCCGACAGACAGGCAATGGTCAGAAGCGGCTTTTCCCCTCCGTCCTCTGCCCGGGCCGCCTCCGGCGGCATTCCCGTTACAGCGATCCCAAATGCAAGGATCAGCGCCAGCATTTGCTGCAGTAGTTTTTTCATAAGCTTCTTCCTCCTTATTTCATATTTATACCAAACCGCTCGTTTAAAGAGCGGGTGATATCCTGTGGTACGTGAAAAAGATGCGACGGTTCCTGCCAAAGCAGCCGCAAAAAACACAAGCAGCCCCTGCCTGATTCTCAAATCAAGCAGCGGCTGCCTTTTATTTATTCCATGATCTCCTCCACTTCAAAATTTTCCGCTTCCTCGTCATACTCCTGGAATGCTTCATCCATTGCATCCGAATCCAGTTTTAAATCGCCATACCGCTTCATGCCGGTCCCTGCCGGAATCAGCTTACCGATAATAACATTTTCTTTTAATCCAATCAGCGGATCTACCTTACCCTTAATTGCCGCTTCCGTCAGAACCTTTGTCGTTTCCTGAAAGGACGCGGCCGAAAGGAAGGAGTTGGTTGCAAGAGACGCTTTGGTAATACCGAGCAGCACCTGTTTGCCCTCTGCCGGCTCTAATCCGTCTTCTGTCAGCTTTTCATTGACATCGTCAAAGTCCAGGATATCGACCAGCGTCCCCGGTAAAAATTCG
Organism: uncultured Roseburia sp.; assembly: GCA_947057405.1. Lineage (GTDB taxonomy): Bacteria > Bacillota > Clostridia > Lachnospirales > Lachnospiraceae > Roseburia_B. The sequence continues at coordinate 4,186 of CAMSEJ010000084.1, read as the reverse complement.
GAATCCCCGTTTGTTTCGATACGGATCTTTTTTAACATCTGCCGTACAATGACTTCGATGTGCTTGTCGTTGATTTCCACACCCTGCAGGCGGTATACGCGCTGCACTTCCTGCAGCATGTAATCCTGTACGGCACGAACCCCTTTGATTTTCAAAATATCATGCGGGTTGACCGAACCTTCGGTCAGTTCGTCGCCGGCTTCTAAAATCGCCCCGTCCATAATCTTAATCCGGGAACCGTACGGAATCAGATACGTCTTGGTTTCGCCCGTCTCATGGTTTGTAACGATGACTTCGCGTTTCTTTTTGGTATCACGCAGCTCCGCAACACCGGCAAATTCCGTAATAATTGCAAGACCCTTCGGCTTTCTGGCTTCAAAAATTTCCTCGACACGGGGAAGACCCTGTGTAATATCGTCGCCGGCCACGCCGCCGGTATGGAAGGTACGCATGGTAAGCTGTGTACCCGGCTCACCGATGGACTGCGCGGCAATAATGCCGACCGCCTCGCCGACCTGTACCGCCTGGCCGGTCGCCATATTGGCGCCGTAGCATTTTGCACAGATTCCGACATGAGAACGGCAGGTCAGTATCGTGCGGATCCTGACCTTCTCAATCGGCTGCCCGTTTTCGTCTACGCCCTCTGCCATCACCTTTGCGGCGCGGCGCGGGGTAATCATATGGTTTTCTTTTACAATAACATTGCCGTCCCGGTCGCAGATGGTATTGCAGGAAAACCGGCCGGTAATTCGTTCCTGAAGGCTTTCGATTTCTTCCCGCCCGTCCATAAAAGCGGTTACCCACATTCCCGGAATCTCTTTTGCCGGATCGGTGACGCAGTCGGATTCATGGACAATCAGCTCCTGCGACACGTCAACCAGACGCCTGGTCAGATAACCGGAGTCGGCGGTACGCAGCGCCGTATCCGAAAGCCCCTTCCTCGCCCCGTGCGCCGACATGAAATATTCGAGTACGTCAAGCCCTTCACGGAAATTCGACTTAATCGGCAGCTCGATGGTACGCCCGGTCGTATCTGCCATCAGCCCTCGCATGCCGGCAAGCTGCTTAATCTGCTTATCCGAACCACGCGCACCGGAATCTGCCATCATATGAATGTTATTGTACCGATCCAGACCGCCTAAGAGCGCTTCCGTCAGCTCGTCATCGGTTTCCTTCCAGGTCTGAATCACTTCCTTATAACGCTCTTCGTCGGTGATTAAGCCCCTCTTGTACTGGCGCATAATCTTATCCACCGTATTCTGCGCTTCTTCGATCATCCGGGGCTTCTGCGGCGGTACGGTCATATCGGAAATGGATACCGTCATGGCTGCCCTGGTGGAATATTTGTATCCGATGGATTTGATGTCATCCAGCACTTCTGCGGTCTTTGTCGCACCGTGTACATTGATGACCTTTTCCAGAATCTGCTTAAGCTGTTTTTTGCCTACGTGGAAATCGACCTCCAGCTTGAGAGCGTTTTCCGGTATGCTGCGGTCTACAAATCCCAGATCCTGCGGGATGATCTCATTAAAAATAAACCGTCCCAGTGAGGATTCAATCATTGCCGACTGCACCGTGCCGTCCGGCATTTTGCGGCTCATGCGGACACGGATATGGGAATGCAACGTCAGCGCTTTATTTTCATATGCCAAAATGGCTTCGTTTACGTTTTTAAAATACTTTCCTTCCCCTAAAACACCCGGCCGCTCCTGTGTCAGGTAGTAGATGCCAAGTACCATATCCTGCGACGGAACCGCCACCGGGCCGCCGTCGGACGGCTTTAAGAGGTTGTTCGGGGAAAGCAGCATAAAGCGGCATTCTGCCTGCGCTTCCACGGAAAGCGGCAGATGCACCGCCATCTGGTCGCCGTCAAAATCCGCATTGTATGCCGTACATACCAGCGGATGCAGCTTAATCGCCTTACCCTCAACTAAGATCGGCTCAAATGCCTGAATACCGAGCCTGTGCAGCGTAGGAGCGCGGTTTAACATAACCGGATGCTCTTTAATGACCTCTTCAAGGACATCCCATACCTCCGGCTGTAAGCGCTCGACCATTTTCTTCGCGCTCTTGATGTTGTGCGCCGTACCGTTGGATACCAGCTCCTTCATTACAAACGGTTTAAACAGCTCAATCGCCATTTCCTTCGGAAGGCCGCACTGGTAGATTTTGAGCTCCGGACCTACGACGATAACCGAACGTCCGGAATAATCCACGCGCTTGCCGAGCAGATTCTGACGGAACCGCCCGCTCTTTCCCTTTAACATATCGGACAGGGACTTTAACGCCCGGTTGCCGGGGCCCGTAACCGGCCTGCCCCGGCGCCCGTTATCAATTAACGCGTCTACTGCCTCCTGCAGCATACGTTTTTCGTTGCGGACAATGATGTCCGGCGCGCCAAGCTCCAAAAGCCTGCGCAGACGGTTGTTGCGGTTTATAATCCTGCGGTACAGATCGTTTAAATCCGAGGTCGCAAACCTGCCGCCGTCTAACTGCACCATCGGACGCAGATCGGGCGGAATCACAGGAATAACAGTCATAATCATCCACTCCGGACGGTTGCCGGATTCCCGGAATGCCTCCACGACTTCAAGCCGTTTGATAATACGCGCCCGCTTCTGTCCGCTGGCATCCTTAAGCTCTGCTTTCAGCTCCACGGCATCTTTTTCCAAATCAATGGATTCAAGCAGTTCGAGAATGGATTCCGCGCCCATGCCCACACGGAATGCATTGCCGTACTGCTCCCTGGCTTCCTGGTATTCTGCTTCGGACAATACCTGCTTATAGGTCAGGTTGGTATTGCCGGATTCCAATACGATATAGGATGCAAAATAGAGGACTTTCTCTAAGGTTCTCGGAGAAAGGTCAAGGATCAGACCCATACGGCTTGGAATGCCTTTAAAGTACCAGATATGGGAAACCGGAGCGGCAAGCTCAATGTGCCCCATCCGTTCCCTTCTGACACTTGCTTTTGTAATTTCCACTCCGCAGCGATCGCAGACGACGCCTTTGTAGCGGATCTTTTTGTACTTGCCGCAGTGGCACTCCCAGTCCTTGCTCGGCCCGAAAATCTTCTCACAGAACAATCCGTCTTTTTCGGGCTTTAATGTCCTGTAATTAATGGTTTCCGGTTTTTTGACTTCTCCTCTGGACCATTCCCTGATCTTTTCGGGAGAAGCTAAGCCGATTTTGATTGCATCAAATGCGATTGGCTGGTAAGTCTCTTTCTTCATTATCTCTGGCATTTCTGACGCTCCCTTCTAAACCCTGTTATTCATCCTCAAGAATTCCATCGTCCTCATAATCTAAATCGTCGAAATCATCCTCCTCATCCTCGTCGAGATCGATGTCTTCCTCCACATCGACAAGCTCTTCGTTCTCATCGTCAAATTCCTGCTTCGTAAATCCCATTTTGCCGAAGGACTCACTGTCTTCAAAAGCAAAATCTTTATCGCCCGCAATAATCGCGTTCAGATCGGTATTACCGTATTCGCTGGTTTCCATCAGCTCCACTTCGTTCATTTCGTCGTCTAATACCATAACATCAAGCCCCAGCGACTGCAGCTCCTTAAGCAGTACCTTAAAGGATTCCGGAATGCCGGGTTCGGGAATATTGTCCCCCTTGATAATTGCTTCGTAGGTCTTGACACGGCCCACCACGTCGTCGGATTTTACAGTCAGGATCTCCTGCAGGGTATAGGATGCGCCGTATGCCTCCAGCGCCCATACTTCCATCTCTCCGAAACGCTGTCCGCCGAACTGTGCCTTACCGCCCAGAGGCTGCTGGGTCACCAGGGAGTACGGGCCTGTGGAACGGGCATGAATCTTATCGTCAACCAGATGGTGGAGCTTTAAGTAATGCATGTGCCCGATGGTAACCGGGCTGTCAAAATACTCGCCCGTTCTGCCGTCACGCAGCCTCACCTTCCCGTCTCTGGAAATGGGTACGCCCTTCCAGAGCTCCCTGTGGTCGCGGTTTTTGTATAAATAATCCATCACCTCCGGAAGAAGCTCTTCCCTGTGTTTTTCCTCGAACTCCTCCCAGCTTAAATTTACATAATCGTTGGCCAGATCCAGCGTATCCATGATATCGTTCTCGTTGGCGCCGTCAAAAACCGGGGTGGCCACATTAAAGCCCAGGGCCCTGGCCGCCAGGGACAGATGGATCTCAAGTACCTGTCCAATA
>CAMSEJ010000083.1 GCA_947057405.1 uncultured Roseburia sp. | reverse complement strand
AGCTGGGGCTGGGTCTTGCCCGTAATGGAGTTGTCCAGTATAATCACCGTGGAATTGCTCTGGTTGTAGGCAATATTGGCAAGGCCCGTCATTCCGGAATGCATAAAGGTCGAATCGCCAATTACCGCTACGGTCCTGCCTTCGCCCTCTGCGCCGAGCGCTTTGTTAAAGCCGTGGATGGCGCTGACGGAAGCCCCCATGCAAAGCGTCATTTCCATAGCGTTTAACGGGGCGACTGCGCCTAAGGTATAACAGCCGATATCGCCGAGTACCGTGCATTTATTTTTTGACAATATGTAAAACAGCCCCCTGTGCGGGCATCCGGCGCACATCACCGGAGGACGGTTCGGCATGGTTTCTTCTAATTTATGGTAAGACGGCGTTTTTACGCCCAGCTTTTCGGCTATCAGGTTCTGGGAATATTCGCCTTCCATCGGCAGGACGTCCTTGCCGGTAACCGTAAGCCCCAGCTGCTTACAGTGATTTTCGATAATCGGATCCAGCTCTTCTACGATTACCAGCTTTTCCACCTTCGCGGCGAAATCCAATATCAGCTTCTGCGGAAGCGGATTGATTAAGCCAAGCTTTAAAATACTTGCTTTGTCCCCAAATACTTCCTTTACATACTGGTAGCTGGTGGAAGAGGTAATAATGCCAATCCTGGTATCCCCCATTTCCACACGGTTAAATTCACAGTCTTCCGCAAACCGGATCAGCTTTCTGGTACGCTCCTCCACAACCGGATGGCGGCGGATGGCGTTGCCCGGCATCATCACGTATTTGGCAATATTCTTTTCATAAGGAACGGGGGCAAAAACGATCCGCTCGCCTTCCTCTACAATGCTCTGGGAATGCGCAACCCTGGTACACATTTTAATGATGACCGGAGTGTCAAATTCCTCGGAAAGTTCAAACGCCTTTTTGGCAAACTCACATGCCTCGGCGGAATCCGACGGTTCAAGCATCGGGATTTTGGATGCGATTGCATGATGGCGGGAATCCTGCTCATTCTGAGACGAGTGCATGCCCGCGTCGTCTGCCACACAAATCACCATGCCCGCGTTTACCCCTGTATAAGAACAGGTAAACAGCGGATCCGCCGCAACGTTTAGCCCGACGTGCTTCATTCCGCAAAAGCTTCTTTTCCCTGCCAGGGAAGCGCCAAATGCGACTTCCATTGCCACTTTTTCATTCGGCGCCCACTCGCAGTAAATTTCATCGTACTTTGCGGCTTCTTCCGTCACTTCCGTGCTCGGCGTACCCGGGTAACTTGATACCACGCAGCAGCCTGCTTCATACAGACCCCTCGCCAGCGCCTGATTGCCTAACATCAATTGTCTCATAACGACATCCTTTCCTGTGTAAATTCTGCTTTCGTAAAAACCTCTCTTTACGCAACTTTAATCATCATATCATTTTTTTCCCGGTAAGTAAATACTTTCCTTCTGACAGAATGTGTAAAATTGTAACAGCGGAGCCAGAAGGCTAAACTGTTACATAAAATTCACTGCATATTTTCAGATATCCTCTTGACAAACGCATCCGTTTGCACTATTGTATTAGTATGTTAATACAGCAGTACACAAAGTGAGGTGATGAAATGCCATGGAACTTAACGTCTGATCGTCCGATTTTCTTACAGATTATAGAAATTATGCAGCTTTCTATCGTATCCGGCAAATACGCCCCCGGCGACAAGCTCCCTTCTGTACGGGAACTTGCAACCGAAGCGGCTGTAAACCCTAATACAATGCAGAAAGCACTGCAGGAATTAGAACGCAGCGGACTGGTCTACTCCAAACGCACCAGCGGACGCTTTATTACGGAGGACTTAAATATGATCGAAGAAATAAAATCCACGCTTGCCAGGGAAAAAATCGAAACCTTCTTACAGAGCATGAAAAGCTTAGGCTTTGACAGGGAAGAAACGATTTCGCTTATGAAACAGACATTTGAAAATATGAAAGGGGAAACACCATGAGTATCATTCTGGAATGCAAAAACCTAAGCAAAACCTACGGCAGCCATACTGCCCTAAACCACATCAACCTTTCGTTAGAAAGCGGGCATATTATCGGGCTTCTCGGTCCCAACGGAAGCGGCAAAACCACCCTGATTAAACTAATCAACGGCCTGTTAACGCCAAGTGAAGGTACGCTTTCCGTTAACCAGGCCCCCATAGGGCCAAAAAGCAAAAGCTGGGTGTCCTACCTCCCCGATCACTCCTACTTAGAGAGCAACCTGCGGGTCAATGAGATTATCCGCTACTTTAAGGATTTCTGTCTGGATTTTGAAGAGGAACGGGCATACGACATGTTAAAAAAGCTTCAGATTAACCCAAACGACAAGTTAAAGTCCATGTCAAAGGGGACAAAAGAAAAAGTCCAGCTCATTTTAATCATGAGCCGCCGCGCCAAACTTTATGTCCTGGATGAACCCATCGCCGGAGTTGACCCTGCGGCAAGGGATTATATCTTAGAAACAATCTTAAGCAACTATGATGAGGATGCAGCCATCCTGATCTCAACCCACCTGATTTCCGATATCGAAAATATTCTAGATCAGGTTATTTTTATCAAAGACGGACAGATTGCCCTAAATACTTCCGTAGACAACATCCGTGAAAAGGAAGGGAAATCCGTTGACGCTTTATTCCGGGAGGTATTCAAATGTTAGCAAAATTATTTAAACATGAATTCAGGGAAACCGCAAAGCTGCTTGTCCCGTTAAACTGCTCCCTGATTGCGGTTGCTTTTATCGGGAATGTCATGCTTGCTTTCGACGCCCTAAACAGCCTTACCACATTAAAGAGCTTCTTCATTGCTTTTTATAGCCTGACCATTTTCGCACTCTTTATCCTGACATCCGTTTACTTAACCGTACGCTTTTATAAGACCATGTACGCAAGCCAGGGGTATTTGACGCATACGCTTCCCGTATCCACCGCATCCATTTTAAATACGAAAATTATAGCCGCTTCATTCTGGCTTGTTTTTGCGGTCATCGCCACCATGTTTTCCCTGTATATTCTGGGATATACCAGCATAAACATTGGCACTTCCTCCCTTGCCCGCCTTAAAACGGAAATCGAAGCCGTTTCCGGAATGTCTTTCTGGCTGTTTTGGCTTTTGCTCGCCGCCATGGCAGTTCTTATGTGTGTCAGCAACGTATTGATGGTATATGCAAGCGTTTCTGTCGGCCAGCTCTTCCGTACGCACCGTATCCCTGCCGCAATTGGGGCATACGTCGTATTTTATATGGTACAGCAGGTATTATCCGTTCTCGTACTTATGGTTTTAGGCATCTCACAGTTTAATGCCTTAGGGCAGATAACTGCCGAAATGACAGCTGTTTCATTCAGCGGCTTTTATAAATGGCTGATTGGCCTGGTTATTTTACAGGCAGCAGCATTGAGTATTATATATTATATCATTTGTTTTTATATTACCAGAAAGAAGTTAAACTTAGAGTAACAGGAGGCAGAATGCTATTGTAGCATATTTTTATGTAGACAAAATCAGCAGCTTAGAGCGTGTTTGAAAAATGGCTGGGGCTACCTGCATACCTTCCGTGCAGACGGGATTATTGTGGCGACCCCAACCGGATCTACAGGATATAGCTTATCCGCAGGCGGCCCCATTATCGATCCCAAAGCACGTATGATCCTTATCACGTCTGTCAATGCCCACGATTTGAACGCCAAAAGTATTGTCGTCGGCGCAGAGGATGAGGTAACATTAAGAAAAAATGCAGATATATTCTTAATATATTTGTGCAGCAAAAAGGCGGAGCATTCAGAATGAAATCAAACAGACAGGTAAAAATTTTAGGAAGGCAAAGATACGCGGAATTCCCCATTCATTATAGAAGATTTTTCGGGAATTAGCTAAAAGACTTATGGAAGATGGAAAAAATTAAGATTGACTTTAAAAATGCACGATGTTATACTAAATCATGTCTGGACAATCGTTCCGTTCAGAAAGCAATGTTCAGTAAAGTATTGAATCAGAAAGTACGGATCAGATCATACTGTTCAGACAGATCAACAAGTAAGCTGTAAGCAAAGGAGGAATGGATATGGCAGAAAAAAAACGTACGATATCATTTGTACTGGCCATCTGCGTTATGATGGTTCTGCTTTTTTCCATGTTCTACGTTGCAGCAGAATCAAACCATGATTGCGCAGACAGGAGCTGTCCGGTTTGTTATCAAATCAGCGTATGCAAAGATACGTTAGGGACGCTGTCCATAGCGGTTGCCGTCGCGGGAATTTTAGCGGCAACGTTTATGGAACTGATTTGTATGCCGATCTGTCCAAAGCAGAATCTGCTTATCACTCTGGTTACCCTAAAGGTCAAGCTTTCAAATTGAATCAAATCTATGGAACAAGGAATCAAGTCTGCCCCTTGATGTACGGATTGCAGTATATCTGTTAAAAGGATGCAGGCTTATGTGTGTTTTCCGGAAATTTGCCGAAAATCCGTGATTCCTTGTATTTTTATGCCTAAAAACGGGGAAATGGATGTCCTCTGTATTTTTGCGCCCTTTTTTATGGAAGATATGTAATGTGGGACGCTATAACATGGATTTAATTTTAAAATTTTGGAGGTAATGAACAATGAAAAAAAGAATTTTATATTTGATGTGTACAGCTCTGGCAGCAGGCGCTTTTGCAGGGTGTGCACAGCAGCCCAAACAGCCCAGGCAAGACAGGCTGAAAATTGTTACGACGATTTTTCCGGAGTACGACTGGGTACGTGAAATTTTAGGGGAGAATGCAGAAGAAGCAGAGCTTACAATGCTTTTGGAGGACAAGGTGGATATGCACAGTTTTCAGCCGACGGCAGAGGATCTTGTGGAAATATCCGCCTGCGATATGTTTGTTTATGTCGGCGGAGAATCGGACGAATGGGCAGAAGACGCTTTGAAGGATGTATCCAATCCGGACATGGTTGTGGTAAATTTGCTGGAAACGCTTGGGGATATGGTCAAAGAAGAAGAACTGGCGGAAGGTATGCAAAAAGAAGCGCATGAACACGGGGAAGAAGCACACGACGGGCATAAAGAGGGGGAAGCGTATGACGAGCATGTTTGGCTGTCTTTAAAAAATACCCGCCACATATGCCAGACGATTGCCGATAAGTTAGGAGAACTGGATCCGGAACATGCGGGCAGCTACCAGTCAAATGTGTCTGCATACATAGAAAAGTTAAACGGGCTGGACGAGAAGTACCAAAAAGCAGTGGATCAGTCTGCCAGAAAGCACATCCTATTCGGAGATCGCTTTCCTTTCCGGTATCTGGCAGACGATTACGGGCTTACTTACTATGCGGCTTTTCTGGGCTGCTCGGCGGAAACAGAAGCCAGCTTTGAGACAATCACCTTCCTTGCAGGCAAGATGGATGAACTAAAACTGAACCGGATTCTTGTGATAGACGGGTCTGACAACAAAATAGCGGATACCATCCTGTCCAATATCCGTTCTGGCAGACAGGATCAGAAGATATTATCTATGGATTCTATGCAGTCAACCACAGCGGAAGATGTAAAAAACGGGGCGACCTATCTTTCCGTGATGGAAAAGAATCTGGAAACGCTGAAAGATGCGTTGGAATAGGAGGCGGGGACATGGCACAGCTTAGATGTGAAAACGTAGCGTTAGGATATGAAGCGAAAGTGATATTGGAAGGGCTGCATTTTACGGTATATCCAGGAGATTATCTGTGTATTGTAGGAGAAAATGGCTCGGGCAAAAGCACCCTTCTGAAAACAGTGCTTGGACTAAAATCTCCGCTCAAAGGAACGATTGAAACAGGGGATGGGCTGAAACAAAATGAAATCGGCTACCTTCCCCAGCAGACAGCCGTGCAAAGGGATTTTCCGGCGTCTGTAAAAGAAATCGTATTATCCGGCTGTCAGGGAAGATGCGGCATGCGTCCCTTTTACAACAGGCAGGAAAATCGTCTGGCAGAGGAAAACATCCGGAAAATGGGAATCGAAAGCCTGCAAAACCGATGCTACAGAGAGCTTTCTGGCGGGCAGCAGCAGCGTGTGCTTTTAGCAAGGGCTTTGTGCGCGACCAGGAAAATGCTGCTTTTGGACGAGCCTGTATCCGGGCTGGATCCCAGAGTGACGGCGGAAATGTACCGCCTGATTTGGGAGCTAAACCAAAAGGATACTATTACGGTGATCATGATATCCCATGATATAGCGGCCGTCCTTACCTACGCCACCCATATCCTGCACATTGGAAGAGATCTGTTTTTTGGGACAAAGAACGAATATTTGCAAAGTGAAACCGGAAAGCTGTTTTCCGGACAGGAAGGCGGTGTGGAAAAATGACTGGTATCATGGAAAAACTGGTATTATATCTGGAGTATCCTTTTGTGCAGTATGCGCTGGTTGTAGGAGTTTTGACCGCGCTCTGCTCCTCGCTGTTTGGCGTAACCCTTGTGCTCAAGCGGTATTCGTTTATCGGGGACGGGCTTTCCCATGTGGCGTTTTGCGCTACAGCGGCTGCATCTGTGATAAATCTGGTAAACGATATGCCTGTGGTATTGTTTTTTACGGTTACATGCGCCATTTTACTGCTGTGCGCAGGGCAGAATGCCAAAATTAAAGGGGACGCAGCTATTGCTATGGTATCGGTAAGCGCACTGGCGCTGGGGTATCTTTTTATGAATTTATTTTCAGACGCGTCAAACCTGTCGGGGGATGTGTGTACGACCCTGTTCGGGTCAACCTCTATACTGACGCTGACAAAAACGGATGTCTGGCTGTGTATCGCCCTTTCAGCAGCCGTGACGGTGGTATTTCTTTTGTTTTATAACAAAATATTTGCGGTTACGTTTGACGAGGGCTTTGCGAAAGCTACGGGCGTCGGGGCGGATGCCTGCAATCTTTTGATTGCCGTTGTGATAGCCATGATCATCGTGCTGGCAATGAATCTGGTCGGCTCCCTTTTGATTTCGGCCCTGGTGATATTTCCCGCGCTTTCGGCGATGCGCCTGTTTCGCAGCTTCCGTTCCGTTACGGTTTGCTCGGCAGTTTGTTCCGTCTGCTGTGCCGTTGCCGGAATTTTGATTTCCATTGTGGCGGGGACTCCGGTGGGGTCGACTATTGTTGCCGTGGATATCGTTGTTTTCCTGTTGTTTTGTCTTGTTGGTTTTATTGTTGGAGGTATCAGAAAATGAGAAAAAAATTTTGTCTTTCCGAAAAGAAATGTATCAAAAAAACAGCCGCCCTGCTTGTAATGGCAGCAGCTTTGGCGGCGTCGGCAGGCTGCGCAGGCGGCGCGTCTGCCACTGGATCAGATGCCGCCGGGGAAACGCAAAAGACAGCGGATTTGGATCTGACGGCGCTTAGCTCGACTATGGTATATTCGGAAGTATACAATATGATGGTGGAACCAGACGATTATGAAGGGAAATCAGTGAAGGTAAAAGGTAAATTTTCGGTATACCATGATGAGGAAAGCGGAAAAGATTACTTTGCCTGCCTGATTCCGGATGCTTCGGAATGCTGTTCACAGGGGCTGGAATTTCAGCCAAAAGAGGAGTACCAGTATCCGGACGATTATCCTAATGCAGAGGAAGATATCGTGGTGCAGGGCGTGTTTGGTACATACGAGGAAAACGGGAACCGTTACTGCTGCCTGAAGGAAGCCAGGTTTTTATAGACCCCTTTACCCCGTGTGCGGTTTCTGCCCGCCCCCCCTTTTCCCGGAAACTACCCTGTATGAATATGCGGAATGCAGCGGTTGCCAGCATAAATCCAGATGTCTGTATAAATATAAAATAAGCATATCCCATAGAAGAACATGTGCCGGAAAGCGCAGGCTTTTGATGGATATGCTTATTTTACGGTAGGGATCTAAAAATCAGTATTAACCGACAGCCCCAACGCTTTTGCCCATTATATTAGATTAATCGAACATATCTTCTGCCGTCTATTTCTTCGACAAATATTCATGGATACCCTGGGCCGCCGCTTTCCCTGCGCCCATGGCAAGGATCACCGTCGCTGCCCCCGTTACGGCGTCGCCGCCTGCAAATACGCCGGGCTTCGATGTCGCCCCGTCCTCCTCATTTGCTACAATACACTTCCTGCGGTTCGTATCAAGCCCCTTTGTCGTGGAAGAAATCAGTGGGTTTGGCGAGGTGCCAAGCGACATAATCACCGTATCCAGTTCCATTTCAAACTCCGATCCCTTCACCTCTACCGGAGATCTGCGCCCCGATTCATCCGGCTCTCCAAGCTCCATTTGAATGCAGGTCATGCCTTTTACCCAGCCGTTTTCATCTACCAGAATTTCTACCGGGTTTGTTAAGAGGTGAAAGATAATCCCCTCTTCCTTTGCATGATGCACTTCCTCCACACGCGCCGGAAGCTCCGCTTCACTCCTGCGGTATACAATATGTACTTCTGCGCCAAGACGAAGCGCTGTCCTTGCCGCGTCCATCGCCACATTGCCGCCGCCGACTACGGCCACTTTTTTGCCCTTCATAATCGGCGTATCGTAATCCTCCCGGAATGCTTTCATTAAATTATTCCGCGTCAAAAACTCGTTGGCGGAAAATACGCCGTTCGCCTGCTCGCCCGGGATGCCCATAAACCGCGGAAGCCCTGCGCCCGAGCCGATAAATACGGCTTCAAACCCTTCGTTCTCCATCAGCTCGTCAATCGTGGTAGCTTTTCCGATTACTACGTTTGTTTCGATTTTAACGCCAAGCGCTTTTACATTATCCACTTCCTTTGCCACCACGTCGTCTTTCGGAAGACGGAACTCCGGTATCCCGTATATGAGCACGCCGCCCGGTTCGTGCAACGCTTCAAATATTGTCACGTCATAACCCATCCTGGCCAGATCCCCTGCACAGGTAAGGCCTGCAGGGCCGGAACCGATTACGGCGACCTTGCGCCCGTTTCCGTTTTCATTTTTCTTCGGCACGATTCCATGCTC
>CAMSEJ010000082.1 GCA_947057405.1 uncultured Roseburia sp. | reverse complement strand
TACACAAGGTACCACACTCTTTCCCTACACGACGCTCTTCCGATCTCTGTTGTCCCTGGACGGTTATCAGACAGAAATCCACTTTCCGATGGACGAAGCAGGCATGACGCCGGATACGAAGGCACAGTGTCTGTCCGCCCGGGCATACAATATCGTGCAGACCAAAGAGCCGGCGGAGCGTTCGTATGCCGTAATCGTAGACGCACTGTTCGGAATCGGGCTGTCCCGTCCCATTGAAGGCCGGTTAGCCGGGCTAATCAACCGTCTGAATCAGAAACAGGCATATAAAATAGCCGTTGACATTTCTTCCGGCATTTCCGCAGACAGCGGGAAGCTGCTTGGCGCCGCGTTTCGCGCCGATCTGACCGTGACATTCGGTTTCAGAAAAGCGGGCCATCTTTTATACCCCGGAGCAGAATACACAGGAATGTTGATTACGGCTGATATCGGGATTGATGCGCACAGCTTCCTGGGAAAAGAGCCGCAGGGCAGAATTTTAACTTCCGCATGTGCCAATCGGATGCTTCCTGCACGCAGGCCGTACTCCAACAAAGGTACCTACGGCAGAACCCTGGTTGTCGCGGGATCGCCCGAGATGGCAGGCGCGGCTTATTTTGCGGCAAAAGCGGCTTATTACAGCGGGTGCGGCCTGGTACGCATCCTGACGCCGGATGTCAATCGGGACATCCTTTTAACGAGGCTTCCCGAAGCAATTCTTTCTACTTACGATGCGGAAGCGGAGGATTTGGGCAGGCTTATGGATCAGCTGGAAGAATGTATGGAATGGGCGGATGCCGTATTGATCGGTCCGGGCCTCGGGCAGTCTTCCGCAGCCAAAATGCTTGTGGCAAAAGTACTTCAGGCTTCGGACAGGAAAGTCGTACTGGATGCGGACGCGCTGAATATCCTGTCCAAAAATATGGTATTGTTTCAGGAAGCAAAAGGATCGTATATCGTAACGCCGCATTTAGGGGAAATGGGGCGGATGACAGGCAAAAGCGTGGCAGAAATCCGAGAGGAACTGATTGAAACGGCGCAGGGGTTTGCGGAGAACTACGGGGCCGTGTGCGTCTTAAAGGATGCGAGGACCGTCATCGGAATGCCGGAGGGAACGTTTTATATTAATCTGACCGGGAACTGCGGAATGGCTACCGGAGGCAGCGGAGATGTGCTGGCGGGGATTATAGCAGGGTTTTTGGCGCAGGGCATGGACCCCGGACAGGCTGCTGCTGCGGCAGTCTGCCTGCATGGAACGGCAGGAGACCGCGCGGCCAAACAGAAAGGGAGCCGCGGGATGATCGCTTCGGATCTGCTGGAAGAGATTCCGGGGGTGCTTCGGGGGAAATGAGAAAGGAGAATGTGTTCAGATGCAAACCTACAACCGCGTCTATGCCAAAATAGACTTAGACGCCGTCCGCTACAACCTGGCGTCCATAGAACAGAAAATCTCACCGCATACAAAAATCCTGGCCGTGATAAAAACCGACGCATACGGCCACGGCGCGGTTGAAATCGCCCGTGAGATCGAACCTTCCTCCAAAGTGGCCGGCTTTGCGGCCGCCACCGCGGAAGAGGCATGTTCTTTGAGAAAAAACGGCATCCGCAAACCCATCCTGATACTGGGCTATACCTTTGAAAGCGATTACCCCCGGCTGATCCGGCGGCAAATCCGCTTTACTGTCTATACCCGCCAAATGGCGCAGGCTCTTTCCGAAGCCGCTCGCAAAACGGGACAAAGCGCTCTTGTCCATATTAAAATTGATACCGGCATGAGCCGGATCGGCTATCGGGTAACCGAGGCTGCCGCAGATGAAATTGCGGCAATACAGGCTCTGCCGGGCATTGTAACAGAGGGGATTTTTACTCATTTTGCCCGTGCCGACGAAGCGGATCCGACGTATACCAGGCTGCAGCTGGAGGAGTTTCACCGGATGCTTGCTCTGTTAGAGGAGCGGAATGTGCATATTCCCGTTGTACATGCGTCCAACAGCGCCGGGATTACGGGATTTCCCGATGCCGGATTGGATCTGGTGCGTGCCGGGATTATACTCTACGGGCTGTATCCGTCCGATGCCGCAGGGCAGGATGCCATTTCCCTAAAGCCCGTGATGCAGCTGAAAAGCAAAATCATACATATTAAAGATCTCGAGGCCGGAAGGTGCATAAGCTACGGCGGTACCTGCTGTCTGAAAGAAGCGCGCAGGGTTGCAACCATCCCGGTCGGCTACGGGGACGGTTATCCAAGGAGCCTTTCGGGGAAGGGATACGTTTTAATCCGCGGGCAGAAAGCGCCTGTTCTGGGCAGAATCTGCATGGATCAGTTTATGGTGGATGTGACGGATATTCCGGATGTCCGGCTTTTGGATACGGTGACGCTTATGGGGGAGGACGGCGGCGTGCTGCTTCGTATGGAAGAGCTTGCCGCGCTCTCCGGGCGGTTTCATTATGAATTTGCCTGCGATATTTCAAAGCGTGTGCCGCGTGTATTTTATAAGGGTGGAAAGCCCGTATCGGTGCGTGATTTTTTTGAAAAATAAATGTTCTGGCTGTGAATAGAAAAAGCAAAACCGGAAATACTCTTCCTATCAGAATAAAAAAAGATATGGAGTGAGCAGAGTATGGCGATTCACAGAGGAGATATTTATTATGCGGATCTGCGCCCGGTGGTTGGTTCGGAGCAGGGCGGCGTGCGGCCGGTTTTGATTGTTCAGAACGATGTCGGGAACCGGCATTCCCCTACGGTGATCTGCGCGGCCATTACATCGCAGATGCACAAGGCGAAGCTACCGACGCATGTGGAACTGGACAGTGAAAAATACGATATGGTAAAGGATTCCGTAATTTTACTGGAGCAGCTGCGCACAATTGATAAAAAGAGATTAAAGGACAAGGTATGCCATCTGGACAGCAGTATGCTGTTTAAAGTGGACAAAGCGCTGGAAGTAAGCCTGGAATTACTTACATAACAGAAACTTGACGAAAACGCTTTATAATGGTATATTTCAAATGTTTGTAAGTAACATTAAAGGGTGTCCGGACTGTTACGTGTACGGTACGTTCCGGACAGGGCGAAAGTTAAAGGAGATTGAAAAATGGACGATGGATCGGGGCCTCATATAGGCGTTATCCTGTTGCTGTTGTTTGCGGCGCTGCATGCCGTATTTTACGGATTTTTAGCGGCGCTCTCTGCCTTAAATGCGGGCAGCCTGGAAAAACGGGCGAAGGAAGGGGATAAAAAGGCGTCCCTGCTGCTGCGGTTTTTGAAAAAGCCGGCCGGCAGTGTACATAACCTGCAGTTCTTTGCAGTGGGTATGAATCTGTTTGCGGGCGCTTTTGTGATTGCGGCGTACCGGGGTACGACAAAGATTCTGCTGCTGGTTGTTTACTGGCTGGCGGTTCTGGCGGCGGGAATGTATGCCCCGGCTAAGATTGCGGGCAGGAAATCCGAATCCTGGGGATTTGGGCTCTTAAAGCCGATGGCGGCGTTTACGGTACTTGCGTTTCCGTTTGTTAAGTGCACGGAGGCAGCTGCAGACGTGATTGTCCGGCTGTTCGGCGTGGACCCGGGAGAGGATCCGGATGATTCCACGGAAGAGGATATTATTTCCATGGTCAACGAAGGGCATGAGCGGGGCGTGATTTTAGCGAGCGAAGCCGAGATGATCCACAATATTTTTGAATTTGACGACAAAGAAGCAAAGGACATTATGACCCACCGCAAGAATATAACGGCGCTGGACGGGGAGCTTTTATTTGAAGAGGCAATGGAATTTATGAAGGAGAGCAGCAATTCCCGGTTCCCCGTTTACATAGGCGACATTGACAATATTATCGGCGTGCTGCATATCAAAGAAGCGCTTCGGATCTGCACGCACCGGGAATATTACCGGATGCCCGTCAATCAGATACCGGATTTGATCCGCAAGGTGGATTTTATTCCGGAGACAAGGAACATCAACACGCTGTTTAAGGAGATGCAGTCCGAACAGACCCATATGGTGATTGTGGTGGATGAGTATGGGCAGACGGCCGGCATTGTGGCAATGGAAGACATTTTGGAAGAAATTGTCGGAAATATTTTAGACGAGCACGACGATGAATGCGAGGAGCTGATCCGCAGGCAGCAGGACGGCAGTTTTCTGCTGAACGGGATGGCGGATTTTGGGGACGTGGCGAAGGCGCTTGCTTTTGAAGCCGGCGAGGACGAAACGTATGAGACGTTAAACGGCTTTCTGGTGGCGAAAATTGATAAAATACCGGACGAGAACGACCGGATTGAAGTACAGGCGCACGGATATTGCTTTAAAATCCTGGCTGTGGAGCATAAAATCATTAAAAAAGCCCGCGCCGCAAGGATTTTGGAAGAGGAAGGCGATGTCCCGGCGGATAGTTCTTGTCAGAATGCGGAAATAATGGTAGAATAAAGAAAAGCGTTAAGAGAAATCAGAAAACTTAGAAAAGAGGATTTATTATGTCAGGACATTCCAAGTTTGCCAACATCAAGCACAAGAAAGAGAAAAACGACAGGGCAAAAGGGAAAATTTTTACTATCATCGGCAGGGAGATTGCCATTGCCGTCAAAGAGGGCGGCGCGGATCCGGCGAACAACAGCAAGCTGCGCGACGTGATTGCCAAAGCAAAATCCAACAACATGCCCAATGACACGATTGAACGCGGGATCAAAAAGGCGGCCGGCGATACGGGCAATGTCAATTACGAGCAGGTGACCTATGAAGGCTACGGCCCGTCCGGGACGGCGATTATCGTAAAGGCGCTGACCGACAACAAGAACCGTACCGCCGCGAATGTACGCAATGCGTTTACAAAGGGAAACGGCAGTATCGGGACGCAGGGCTGTGTTTCGTATATGTTTGACGAGAAGGGGCAGATTCTGGTCGCAAAGGATGAATGCGGGATGGATGCGGACGATTTGATGATGCTTGCGCTGGATGCGGGGGCAGACGATTTTGCCGAGGAAGAGGACAGCTTTGAAATCATAACGTCTCCGGAGAGCTTTTCCGCCGTGCGGGAAGCGCTTGAGAACGAGAAGATTGCCATGGCCAATGCGGAAGTGACGATGCTGCCGCAGACGTATGTGACATTATCGGAGGAAGCGGATTTAAACGGCATCCAGAAGATTCTGGATTTGCTTGACGAGGACGACGACGTCCAGGAGGTATTCCACAACTGGGATGAATCATAAGCCGAAGGGGCAAGGGAGAAATCAATATGGGAACAAATTATAAACCGGAGACAATCTGTATTCAGGCAGGGTATCAGCCCGGGAAGGGAGAGCCGAGGGTGCTCCCGATTTACCAGAGTACGACGTTTAAATACGACAACAGCGATCAGATGGGAAGGCTTTTTGATCTGGAGGAAGCCGGCTATTTTTATACCAGGCTGCAGAACCCGACAAACGACGCGGTAGCAGCCAAAATTACCGCGCTCGAAGGCGGCGTCGCCGGGATGCTGACCTCATCCGGGCAGGCGGCAAATTACTATGCTGTTTTTAATATCTGCGAAGCGGGCGATCATTTTGTCTGCTCAAGCGCAATTTACGGGGGTACGTTCAACCTGTTTGGCACAACGATGAAAAAGCAGGGCATTTCCTGTACCTTTATCGATCCGGACGCGTCTACGGAAGAAATCGAAGCGGCATTCCGCCCGAATACCAAAGCTTTGTTTGCGGAGACGATTTCCAATCCGTCTTTGGTGGTGCTTGATATTGAGCGGTTTGCGCAGATTGCGCACAGGCACGGCGTACCGCTGATTGTAGACAATACGTTTCCGACGCCGATTCACTGCAGGCCGTTTGAGTGGGGCGCGGATATCGTAACCCATTCGACGACAAAATATATGGACGGCCATGCTATGAGCGTAGGCGGTGCAATTATAGATTCCGGAAATTTTGACTGGGAAGCGCAGAAAGAGAAGTTTCCGGGGCTGACGATGCCGGACGAATCCTACCACGGCATTGTCTATACGGAGAAATTCGGCAAACTGGCGTATATCCAGAAGGCGACCGCGCAGCTGATGCGTGATTTGGGCTCGATCCAGTCGCCGCAGAATGCATTTCTGTTAAATGTGGGCTTAGAAACGCTCCATTTGCGTATGCCGCGGCACTGTGAGAACGCGGCGAAGGTTGCAGAATATTTACAACAGCACGAGAAGGTTGCCTGGGTCAATTTTGCAGGCTTAAAAGACAATAAATATTATTCTCTGGCACAGAAGTATATGCCGAACGGGACCTGCGGAGTCATTTCTTTCGGGTTAAAGGGCGGCAGGGACGTATCCGTCGGTTTTATGGACCGTCTCCGGTTGGCCGCAATCGTGACGCATGTGGCAGACGCGCGGACCTGTGTGCTGCATCCGGCGAGCCATACGCACCGCCAGATGACGGACGATCAGCTGACCGCGGCAGGCGTGGCGCCGGATCTCATTCGTTTTTCCGTAGGCATTGAGAGTGCAGAGGATATCATTGCAGATTTAGAACAGGCACTGGCAGCCGTATAGTAAACCATTATAAGGAGGGTTTTTACAATGAAGAAAATACTTTTTGCAGCATCGGAATGCGTTCCGTTTATCAAAACAGGAGGGCTGGCGGATGTCTGCGGTGCATTGCCCAAGGAGTTTTCCAAGGAAGAATGGGATGTGCGTGTCGTACTTCCCAATTACAGCTGTATCCCGGAACGGTTCCGCAGCCAGTTCCAGTATGTAACACATTTTTACATGGATGCGGGAAGCTATATCAAGAACAAGTATGTCGGTGTGCTCAAGTACGAGCTGGACGGTATTACATATTACTTTATCGACAACGAAGAGTACTTTAACTGCTTCCAGCCGTACGGCAACATCCGCAACGATATCGAGAAGTTCTGCTTCTTTGACAAAGCCGTGCTCTCGATTCTGCCGCAGATTAATTTCCGGCCGGATCTGATCCACTGTCATGACTGGGAGACCGGGTTTATTCCGGTTTACTTAAAGAACGAGTTCAGTGCGGACGGGTTCTTCTGGGGCATCAAGACCATTATGACGATCCACAACTTAAAATTCCAGGGCGTTTGGGATATCCAGACCATGCGCGGGATTACTGGCTTTGCAAGCGGATTGTTTGCGCCGGATAAGTTAGAGTACAAAAAAGATGCCAATATGCTAAAAGGCGGACTGGTTTACGCCGACTATATTACAACGGTCAGCGATACCTATGCCAATGAAATTCAGACGACAGAGTACGGCGAGGGCCTGGAAGGGCTGCTTTCCGCAAGGCATTTTGATATGCAGGGCATAGTAAACGGCATTGATTACGGCGTATACAACCCGGAGACGGATCCAAAGATTTACAACGGCTACAACAAAGACAATTTTCGTCAGAAAAAGGCTCAGAACAAGCTTAAGCTGCAGAAGGAGCTGGGGCTTGTAGAAGATAAGAAGAAATACATGATTGGACTGATTTCCCGTCTGACTGACCAGAAGGGTCTGGATTTGATTAACTACATGATGGATTTTATTGCAGACGAGTTTACGCAGTTTGTGATCATCGGGACAGGCGATATGCGTTACGAAAATATGTTCCGCCATTATGCATGGAAATATCCGGACCGTATTTCCGCCAACATCTGTTATTCTGACGATTTGGCGCACAAGCTTTACGCGGCTGCAGACGCATTTCTGATGCCGTCCCGGTTTGAGCCGTGCGGCCTGACGCAGCTGATTTCGTTCCGCTACGGTACGGTTCCGATTGTCCGCGAGACGGGCGGGCTGAAAGATACCGTTACGCCGTTTAACGAATATGACAATACGGGAGAAGGCTTCTCCTTTACCAACTACAACGCGGACGAAATGATGGGTGTGATTAACTATTCCAAGCATGTATTTTTCGATAAAAAACGCCAGTGGAACCAGATGGTGGAACGCGGCATGGAAAAAGATTTCTCCTGGAAATCATCCAAAGAAAAATACCAGAATCTGTATAATTATCTGCTCGGGTATTAAATGAAGCGGGACAGGATATACTAAACAAAAAGGAGGGTCAGACGGCCCTCTGTTTTTGTGAGGTAAAAAGATGGGCGATACAACGAAGCAGGAAACAAACCAAAACGGAATGGATATGGAACAGATTAAGGAGTACGGGCAGGCGGTATTAAACAACCCCAAAACCAACCATGATATTCATTTGCTTAATATCATCGGAGAAATCGAAGGGCACGAATGCCTGCCGTCTACGACCAAAACGACGAAATACGAGCATGTGCTGCCGCAGCTTGCCGTGATTGAGGACAGTGAGAAAGTAGACGGGCTGCTTCTGATTCTGAATACGGTGGGAGGCGATGTGGAAAGCGGTCTGGCGATTGCGGAGATGGTAGCGTCGCTGGATAAGCCGTCGGTGTCTTTGGTGCTCGGGGGCTCGCATTCGATTGGAGTGCCTCTGGCAGTATCTACGGATTATTCGTTTATTGTACCGAGCGGGACGATGGTGATCCATCCCGTTCGTATGAGCGGAACGGTGATTGGGGCGAAACAGACGTATGATTATTTTAAACAGATGCAGGATCGGATTCTGGGATTTATTGAGGGGCATTCCGGGGCGAAGCGGGACCGCCTTTTGGAGATGATGATGAACACGGATATGATGTCAAAGGACCTTGGGACGATTCTGGTGGGCAGTGACGCGGTGCAGGAAGGGCTGATTAACGAGGTCGGAGGCATTCATGAGGCGGTCAGCAAGCTGCATCAGATGATTGATGAGCGGGGGAAGCAAAGGAATCATTAAAACGGGATTAAGGTGTAAAGTCTTTATGGAATCATTCAGGCTTTACACCTTTTTCATTTGTCTTTGAAAGAGGAAATTTATTGAAATTTGAAGGGCCTTATAGTATAATGGACCTATGTCAATACTTTGGACAAAAAAAGTCGAAAGATTATGCTTCTTTTTTTAGTTCCTCATCCTCCTTTTGCTGTGGTGTCAAATAACCAATAGAGCT
>CAMSEJ010000081.1 GCA_947057405.1 uncultured Roseburia sp. | reverse complement strand
GATCTACACACGGTACCACACTCTTTCCCTACACGACGCTCTTCCGATCTACATCCCTGGCTCTTACAGTCGGTACAGCGGGTACTTTAACAGCGACCGTTGAAAATGCAACTACCGTATCCTGGGAATCTGACAAGCCATCCATAGCTACCGTAGCAGCAGCTGCCGATTCCAAAACGGCAACCATAACACCGGTTGCAAAAGGAACCGCAACGATCACTGCGACAGCAGGAGGCAAAACAGCCACCTGTACCGTAACGGTATCGCTTGCTCCTGTCCCGGCAGAAAGTATTACATTAGACCGGACAGAAGTGACATTAGGCATTGGGGAATCCACTGTTTTAACAGCAGCAGTCGGCCCTGAAAATGCAATAGACAAAACCGTTACCTGGACAAATGAAAAAGACACCATTGCTACAATAGGAGATACTGACCCTGTTAATCCTTCAGCAAAAAAAATAACCGCTGTTGCGAAAGGGACTACAACAGTTACAGCTTCCAATAACACCGGAAAACAAATAGCATGTAAAGTAACTGTAATAGATAAGAAATCCGACACGGCATGTACAGAGCACACCTACGATCAGTTAGACGCCGTGCTCAAAGCTCCGACCTGTACAAAATCCGGTATCGGCAGGTTTAAATGCAGCAAGTGCACACAGGCAGCCACCATATTCCAGGCGCTTCCCGCTTCCCACCAGTATGATGCCGGGGTGAAACAGCAGGCGGCGGATTGCGTAGATGGCACAATCACATACACCTGCCAGAGAGAAGGCTGTAAAGCAGAGGATGACGGACATGTGAAGACAGAACCCGTCAAAGCAACAGGAAAACACGATTACCAGCAGAAAACGGTTACCGCAACCTGTACCAAACCGGGCGGAACAGGAAAGATCTGCTCCAAATGCGATTCTTCCGAAGGACCATTAACAGATGTAACACCGGCTACAGGTCACGAATATGATGAGGAACAAACAAAAGCTCCAACCTGTACCACAACAGGCCTTATGACATATACCTGCCCTAATTGTGACAAAAATGAACCGGGTCACAGCTATACCGAAATAATACCTGTAAAGCACAATCCGGGTGCGCCCGCGTACACACCGGCAAACTGCACCGATTATGGAACGATCCGGGTAACCTGTCAGGACTGCGGCGCGGTTATTGCCGATACAAGGCTTGAGAGCGATGAACCCAAAGGGCATACACGCAGAAAAATCCCTGCCGTTCCGGCAACCTGTACGGAACGTGGAAAATCAGAGGGGGAAGACTGCTCTGTATGCGAGTTTGTATTAAAAGCTCCGGTAGAAGTCGGTGAAGTAGACCCGACAAATCACAGTTACGCGTCTACGGTTTTAAAACCCGCAACCTGTGAAACACCGGGAATCAACAAACAAACATGTTCCAGATGCGGCGATTCCAAATATGTGTCCAGTGAAGTGGCGCATCAGTGGGAAAAAAATAATTCTGCAAGCGTCGCTCCTACCTGTGTCAAGGAAGGTAAAGATGTATTTCTCTGCGGGGAATGCGGTACGTCAAAGACAGAAATCGTCAAGGCTCTGGGACACGAATGGAATGAAGGTGAAGTTACAACGCCCGCGAACTGCGGAAAAGACGGCGTAAAAACCTTTACCTGCCAGAGAACTGGGTGTGATTCCGGTGAAAATGACAGCGCGGCTACCCGCACAGAAGCCATTCCCAAAAACGGAGAACATAACTTTGAAGAAAAAACGACAAAGGCCGACTGTACCCATCCGGAACGTACCGGCAGAATCTGTACGGTTTGCGGAGAAGCAGACGGAGATGTTATCACAAGCGGGAATCCTTTGGGCCATCAGGAACAGAAAACCCCCATCAAAGCAGCTACCTGTACGACAGACGGCAGCGAGCGGGTTACCTGCGGCCGGGACGGCTGTGACCTGAACGAAGTAAGAACCATTCCGGCAGCACATACAGATGTCAGAACAGACTATCTGGAAGCGACCTGCTCGGAAAACGGCAAAGAAGTAAAAAAATGCGATGCATGTAATACTGTTTTAGAGAGCCATGATCTTGGTTCACTTGATCCTGCGACCGGCAGGCACGATTACAAGCTGCATGAAGAAGTACCCGCAACCTGCCAGAAAACGGGAACAACCGCTTACAAACAGTGCGATGGGTGCAAACGGTATGAAAACGGCACCGGTCCGTCAACAATTCCGGTAGATCCCAACGGCCATGTTTATAGCGAAGGCGATATCGTAACAATAAAGCCTTCGGATTGTTCTGCAACACCTATGGTACAGGCAATTGTAAAAAAGACCTGCTCTTTGTGCAAGGATGCTTCGTATGAGAAGATTGATGCCAAGCATACGCCGGGAGAATGGATTGTTATTACAGCAGCAAGCTGTGAGAAAAAAGGCGAGCGGAAAACGACCTGTGCAACCTGTAGCAAAGAAGTAAAAGAAGAAATTCCGGCTACCGACCATAAGTATAATAATGGCGCAATCACTACACCGGCTACTTGCGGGAAAGACGGCGTCCGGACCTTTACCTGTACAAACGACCGCTGCCTGATAGGTGCAGATGGTACGATAACTAAGAAATCCTATACCGAACCAATCAATGCAACCGGCAACCATAACTTCGTGGAACAGACCACCGAAGCAGACTGCACGCATCCCAAACGGACGGGCAGAATCTGCACTACCTGCGGGCAGGCAGACGGTCCTGTTACGGAAACAGGGGAAGCACTGGGACATAACTATGGAACTCCAACTATTACAAAAGCTGCTGACTGTTCCAAAAAACAGAACGGCGAAAAAGAGTCTACCTGTTCCAGATGCAACGATGTGAAAAAAGAAGTTATTGACTACAAGCTGACCCATACAACCGTAAGTGAATACAAAGATGCTACCTGTACCGAAGCAGGAAAATATGTCACCAAATGTACTGCCTGTAATGAAATCATCAGCACGGAAGTTATGGATGAATTGGATCCGCCGACAGGCCATACCTTAAAGGTAACGCCTGCAGAAGCAGCAACCTGCTCAAAGCCGGGAAAAACAGAAGGCAAGACCTGTTCCAAATGCGGCGAAGTCGTTGCAAAGCCAACGGAAACGCCGATTGATCCCGATAATCATACGTATAGTAGATTCTCAGAGACAAAACCCGCGACCTGTACGGAAGACGGACTGAAATACCGTACCTGCTCCGGCTGCGGAAAATACGACTATGCCGTAATTCCTGCCGCTCACAGCTGGTCGGAAGACAAAATGAACGAGGAAGGAACCGCGGTAATACGGGAATGCACCAAGTGTACGGAAATAGAAATCCTGTTTATTGCAGACGGGTACAAACACTGTGAAAAATGCGGGAAAATTACAGAGCCTGCCATTACGCCCGGAAAAGCCGCAACCTGTACGGAAGACGGCATGACCGAAGGCAAAAAATGCGGGAACAAAGATTGCGACAATGTATTTGAAAAACCGACCGTAATCCCCAAAACCGGCCATACTGCCGGCGCATGGGAAGTAGAAACTCCGGCCGTATGCAACAAAGCGGGATCCGAGGTTCAGAAATGTTCCGTATGTGATGCCGAAATGGGACATCGTGAAATACCGGCAACCGGCAAGCATGACTGGGAAGAGTCCTTCGTTGACCCGACCTGTACCGAAAACGGAAGGACCGCGCAGATATGCAAAAACTGCGGTCAGAAAAATCCGGATTTTGCAGGCGAAGATCTGGGATACTTAGGAGAGGTGGCCCTTGGACATGATTTTGTAAACGGAGTCTGCAGCCGGTGTGAAAAAATACCGGCGGAAACAACGGCAAGCGCACATGTAGACGGAACAAAGAATAATGTTCGTTTTACTGCTACCGTAGTAGATTTCCCGGAACATGCACCGATCGTTAAGAAGGGTATCCTTTATATTACAAGCTCACAGTACACTCCGGCAGGCGCCGGTCTGGAAGATGACCTCAAAATAGGAAGTTCCTGTACGTATGTAAAAGATAAATATACGGAAAGCAATACCAGCAATACAATTTATTTTGACCTGAATGTCGGTACTGCTACAACCAGGAAGCTTTATGCAAGGGGTTATGTCATTGTCCGGGAAGACGGAGCAGAAAAAGTTTACTATGGACCGGCAATTACAACCAGTTTCCAGGAGCTGAGCAAATAAGAACAACCAATAAAAAGGCCGTATCCCTGCAGTCTCTGCTGCGGGGGACGCCGTATTTTTGAAAGGGAAACATGCAGCTATGTTTAAAAAATTTTTAACATTCACACTGTGTGCCGTCATTGGCATTTCGGTGTCTGCCTGCAATGGCAGCACGAACAACCCCAAAACGCAGGATTTACCGTCTACGGAAACGGGCATGCAGCAGGAAGAGAGCAGCCAAAAGCCGTTATTAGATGCAGATGCTTCCGACGAGGAGCTGCTTGAAGCAATTAAAGAGGATATCCATGTGGTATCAGACAGCGATTACGATTCCACTGTCACAGAGCTGATGGCGCATACGAACCAGTATTCCGGCAAAATATATCAGTTGGAAGGGGTATATGTAAAAAACAAGCAGAATGCATACCTGGCAAAGGAAGCAGGACAAAACAGCGTAGAAGGCTGTCTGATGCTCAAGTATCTTCCGGAAAGCATTGCGGAAAACACCCCTGTCCGGATAACCGGGATCGTCAATGAGGACACTGCAGGTGGCAAAACCGTAGCTGCCCTGGAAGTAGTTGTTGCAGAAAACCTTGAATAATTCACATAAATATGGAGGTGAACGCAAATATGGCACAATATAAAACACCGGAATTGGAAATTACCATGTTTGAAAACGAAGATATTATCACAGACAGCCCGCCAATTGATTTAGGCGGAGACGATTTGGAGGATTAATCGTTCAGCCGCCGGAGGAGCCGTTTGGCGTATAGTATAAGCAAACGGCATTCCGGCATAAAAACCCCCTGTGCAGTGTTTTGATACATTGCACAGGGGGTTTTACATGTCTTACTGTCCCTTACAGGGCAGGGTGTTTTTTACAGCTCCGGCACATCCGGATTTTCGCCAATATCCGGATCGCTCGTTAAAATGACATCCTGCACCTCAAAATAATCCACTTCCATACAAGGGGTTTCATATTTTTCCGTAACGTTATACTGTTTCAACTTGATTCATCTCCTTTCCAAGCAGGGGAATCTTATTTTGCCTGCGCAGACACTGCCAGATCCGGAAGGCTGTTATAAGACCCGGATGCAATGTTTTCTGCGTAAATCACTTCTTCTACATTTGTTGCATTGTTCTTGTAGCGCAGGTAGCCGCGTGCATATACAACCCGGTTCGGATCGCTGACATTTGCCGTAAATGTATTGGCTTTTGTACCGTTCATCATGCTCTTGGCTACGCCTGTAGTTCCTAATACCATTTGCTCTTTGGTTGCAAGGGCTGCGTTTGTCGTATAAAGGATTCCGCTTTCAACCATTGTATACCCTTCCGGAATATTCATTGTAGCCGTAAAGGAAACCCTGTTCTTGCCCTCTACCACAGAGCGGTACTGGTTTGTCATGGCAATCGTCGGCGCTGCTTCCTGCGGTTTGTTTTCCGTATAGACCGCATAAACCGTAACCGGCGCTGCAGACTGGATATAGATATCATATTTTGTACCGGTTCCTAAGATCACTTCCACATCGGTTCCGTCTGCATCTTCCTGGACAGAAAGCCAGTGTGAGAAATACCATTTCTTATTGACAGTATCCAATGGTCCTTCCTCTGCTGTCGCTTCATAGGTGCTGCCAATATTTACAGTCGCCGTTACCGGATCCTTTTTGAGTTCTTCCGGCAGGCCGCTGTATTCTACCGTGACGGTTGCCGTCTTTACTTCCGGCTCCTTGTAGCAGGCTGTCACCGTAATGGTGCCGCCATTTTTAAGTAAACCGATAATTGTTTCCTGAAGCGTTTTTCCTGCTTCTAACGCCTGGCCGTTTACTTTCCATTGGTCAAACTGGAGCGCTCCCTGGTTCGGAGCTGCCGGCGGAGCAGTAATTTCCGTCGTTGTTTTGGTATAGATATCTGTGCGCAGTGTAATGCCGGTGTCCGTCTTATAAATTACTTCAACAGACTCTTCTTTCAGCGTACCGCAATATTCACATTTTTCCTTTTGGTCGGCTGTATCCATCTTAAAGCTGTGTCCTCCAAGCGGCAGGCGTACTTCCAATTCATCTTCATAGCTTAATTCGGTAAGGCCTTTTGGAAGCGTGTCTTCCGTGAAGATGACATTCACCGCATAATATGCCGTTCCGCGTCCGTCTTTGCCCTGGTTTTCTGCCATCTGTGCCCATGTCGTACACTTGGACGGTATATCAATGTATTGCGGTCCGATTTCTGCGGTATAAACCAGTTTTGCGTCCTTTGCATTCTCCGTAGAATCCTCATTGTAGCATCTGGTACATGTAAAGGTCGCATTGGCAGAACGTCCCTCTGCCGTCCAGTCAAATACCGGTTCACCATACAGATGTCCCTGGATGTCAAAGGATACCTCTATCGGAGTAATTGCCTGCGCATTCTTGTAGTTATTTCCGCAGTTGGAACAGTGGTAATGTGTAATGTAGGAAGGCTCGTCACACTGTGAGCTGGTAGATGCCGAGATACGGTTTACTTTATGCTCTGCGTATTCCTTCGTGCAGATAGCTTCGCCTTCTTTAATGGTTACGGTTTTGCCGTCGCTTGCCTCATACGTTTCGTCAATAGCTGCCGTATGTGTAATGGTATTTGCCGTTTCATCTGTACTGCCGCATTGGCCTTTTGTCGTCACATTAACCGGCACATCTTCTGTGCCGTTACATCTGGAGCATTCGCGAACCGCCTTAACGGTAAAGTTCCCGGTATAGATCTGGTTGCCGTTTCCGCTGATTACCGGATTGCCGTTTGCATCCAAAAGCTTTTCTTCCTGCAATCCGTTTTCAGGATCGTTCCAGTCTATAGTTGCCTCTGTGCTGAAATCATGGCCTAATTTTGCAGGCCTTGCGGTTTTATCACTGGCTGCGCCCACTTTAACGGGTGTTTCTTCTTTCTGGCTGTTAGATTTGCCAAAGAAGCTTGCCTGATAGGAGGTTTCTCCTGCCTCTTCGCAGGTCGCAGACCTGTGGGCAGTCACGTTTACTTCAATATAGCTGCCATAGCTGTTTTTAACCGGTTCGCCTGCCGTTACGATGCCTTCGCATGCATCTTTGGTGTCACATACCGTACAGCCGCGTTCCGCAGCAATTTTGTATACCGGGACAGTGACAGGCGTTGTAGCCGTACCAATTGTTACATCGGCAGTTGTTTTGTTGTCTGTCCATTCTTTCCAGGTCACTGTCTTGGACCATTCATGGCCTTTCGCCGGAAGCTCGCCTGTCAGCGGCTGCATTGCAGGCAGTGCCGTTCCGTTGATTTTTATATCGGATGTAACGGTTGTTGTTCCCGTACCTTTTTCGGTACAGGTTGGTTCTTTTGAAGCCTGAACGGATACGGTTCCCCTGATTTTTCTGATTGTTTTGCCTGTCTTGCCTTCTGCTACCTCTGTTTTATCCCAAACAATGTCATCTTCCCCGGCTCCTGTAATCGTCTGACCGATATCTTCGCCGATTCCGTCACAATCCGCAGAGTTACATGTGGAAACATAGAAAATGTCTTTGCTGGTTCCGTTTATATAAGGTTCGGTAACCCATCCTTTGTTTGTATAGGTATGGCCTGTTGCCGGATTATTTTTGGTTACATAGATTTTCTGGGCAGCGGGTGCCGGTCCTACAGGTGTATCTTCTTCTGCGGTCGCTGTGCCTTCTAATTCAGCTGCCGGTGTGAGCTCCGTGATAGGAGTTTTACTGCCTACTGGGGTCACAGAAACTGCCCACGCATTGGTACCGTTTTCGGTACATGTTTTTTTGACATAAGGTTCACCGTCTTCGTATTTCGTTAAGCTTACGCCTTCGTCTTTGCCGGTTAAAACCAGTGCATGGCGTTTATCGTTTTTACATACCAGGCAGACGGTAACATCCGTTGGTTTAGTCGGATCTGCACTCTGGTTTGCCCAATATACATTGGTTAAGTTGCCATTTGCGTCTTTGGCATCTGTTATTACATACGCATGATCCAGTGCTGATGTCGGCGTTGTAACGTGCAGAGGCTCTTCCTTCCCATTCACATCCATTTTGTCATAGGTTGCTGCAGGTTTTCCGTCGTCTGTCGTGCAGGTTACGGATATATCGTATACACTTGTGCCGCCTGCCGTACAGATTGGTTCTACATATCCGCGGTTAATATCTGTAACTGCTGTAATTGTAATGTCTGTGATAGTAATATCTTTTGCTGCAATGCCTGTTGCTGTAACAGTGCCTTGTGTTGTCTCGTCTTTTTCTTTATCATAGGTGGCAGGAATGGTGATGATTGCGTTACAATCCTCGCAGTTCAGCACCACTTCAACGGGATCTGATGCAATGTCATGCTCTGTATCGGTACGTGTTGAAGCCTGCCAGGCTGCAGTTGCTTTAAATGCATGGCCTTTTACTGCGGATTTTGTCAGTTTGCCTTTGTATAAAGCTTCTTTAGAACCTGGGGCAGAAGCTGCTGCCTCATCGTATACGGCGTCTGCACCTGAGCCGGTTACATAAGATTTATGGAATTTTACACTGACCTCATATTCTATGTCAGAGGAAGCCGTACAGCTGGCGTTTGCATCCCACTGTGCCTCACCGACCGTTACATTATTTTTGACAATGTTCGTCCCGCAGCCGTTGATGCAGGAGAAGGTTACTTTGGCAGCCGTATTTGTTCCATCCGCCCATTCAAATTTCGGAATGGAGAAGTTATGGGTGAGCGCCGGGATTTGGATCTGTTCGTCAGACAGTTTGTCAGACTGCTTCGTACTTCCATCACTAATATCCCAGAATCTGCCGTGGCATTTGCCGCACTCATAATATGCATAATTGCCTTCCCCATCCGCAGCGCATGTTGCTGCTTTGTATGGATGATATGTCCACTCACCATGCCCGGCG
>CAMSEJ010000080.1 GCA_947057405.1 uncultured Roseburia sp. | reverse complement strand
ATGACAGGATACAGTTTGATACGATTTATCAGAAGCAGGTTTATCAGGTAATTGCCGTATGTCTTTCGGAGGTGGGGTACCAGGACGAGGGACAGTATAAGTACTACAATTTTATTGAAGCAGAAAGCAATGAGGATTTTAACGCATTTTTAGGAAACATCCGAAAATGCGCCGTATACGATAAAACACAGGATGTGACAGAAAGTGACAGTCTGCTGACACTTTCCACCTGCAACAACTACGTGGAAGACGGAAGGCTTTTCGTGGTAGCAAAAAAAATACAATAGCATGGAAGCTATGGAGCCAGGAGTGAAGAATATGAAAAAAAATCTAGCGATACGGGCAGGGGCAATTGTTTTGGTGCTGATGATAGCATTCTTTTCGATTATACCGGATTTGGTAAATGCGGAAGGGGATGAAGAACCGGCGCCTACGACGGAAGTTGCGGCGGAGACGCCGGATGCCGGGGAGGCGGGTACGGAAACAACACCGCCCGAAACACCGGACGGCGGCGCTACCGACTGGTCAACCGAAGAAATTCCGCCGGAGCAGACACCGGAACCCTCCGAAACACCGGAAGTGCCGGATCCTCCGCAGGAAACCGAGACACCGGCTGAAACCGAAACACCGGAAGTACCGGATACACAGCAGCCTGTTGCACCGGAACCGGATACGGAAGTAACCGCTCCGGAACAGCCGGATACACCGATTACACCGCCGGCAGACGACAAGGAGTCCGGCACGGAAGAAACAGAAGACGACGGGTTCGGCAGTGATTTGCCGGACAAAGAAGAACCGCCGGTACATGAAGTGGATCCGACGGAAGAGCCGGACGGCACAGACAGTGATTTCACTATTGAAGGTACAACGCTCACTGCTTACAGCGGTGCAGGCGGCAACATTGCCATTCCCGCCGGGGTTACGGCAATCGGAGACGGCGTATTTTCCGGAAACGGTTCCATTACGGGCGTATCCTTCCCGGACAGCCTGCAGATTATCGGCGGTTCGGCATTTAACGGGTGCAGCAGTCTGGAAGCGGTAAGCATTCCGGGCAGCGTGACCATTGTAGGAGCATCTGCTTTTGCAAACTGCAGGGCACTGGCAAGTGTGAGCTTAAGCGGTTCCGCGGGCGCGGTTTCACAAAGGCAGTTTTATAACTGCAGCAGCCTTGGCAGCATAACCGTTCCGGACGGCGTTACGAGCATCGGAGCGGAAGCATTCGGAAGCTGCGGTAACTTAAGCAGCGTTTCCCTTCCGTCTACGCTCTCAAGCCTTGATATGAGCGCATTTTCAGGCTGCGCTAACTTAGGCTCCATAACTGTATCAAGCGGAAGCTACTCCTCATACGATGGATGCGTCTACACCGCGGACGGCAGACATTTACTGCTCTGCCCGCAGGGCAAAACAGGGATTTCCTTTGCTCCGGGGATTTTATCCGTGGCATCGGGAGCATTTAACGGCTGCAGCTATCTTTTAACCGCGGTAATACCGGACGCGGCCAATGCAATCGAAGCGAATGCATTCACCGGCAGCGGAATCCGGGCAATTACCATCCCGGCAAGCGTTACATCGATCGGGCCGCAGGCAGGATGGGCGCCGAGCGTTGTATACGGATACAGCGGAACAACAGCCGAATCCTGGGCAAACGAAAACAATTACGTATTTGAAAGCATAGACAATCCGTCCGGCGGCATTGTTGACGAAAACGAAGAAATAGAAGATCCGGATCCGAACGACACGGACGATCCGGGAGAAGAGCCGGGCGGCACAACAACGAAAAAGCCCGGCGGAGGCAGCACGACAGGCACAAACAGCGGAACCAACACATCCACGGTACACGCGGCATCACCGGGCTCCGCCAACGGAACGTCAGCGGCAATTGCCGGAAACGGACGTGTAAAAGACGCAACGCCCAAGACCGGAGTGGAAGAATATGGAATATACTTCTTATTCGGAGCGATTTTCTTAGTCGGGATGTCCCTGTTTGCTTACAGTCGAAAACTCAAAATAGAGGGGAAATGATGAGAATAAAAGGACTGCACAGGTTGCTGTGCGGTTCTTTTTTTGAGGTGGGGTGGTGGCGAAGGGCCGCCAGGGAGCGCCTGTGGCAGAGGGGGTGGCGAAGGGCCGCCAGGGAGCGTCTGTGGCAGAGGGGGACGGGCGTTTGGCTGTGTTCATGGATTAAGAGGTTCTAAGCAGCCCCGCCATTTGTTGTCGGCTGCGGACGGAACCGCCCTAAACGCGCCGTCCATGGCGCATTAGGGCTTTGGCGGACGTCCTGTCCGCCAATTCCTGGCTGTGCCCGGGACTGCTGAGAACCTCTAAATCCAATCACAATGCCAAAGCCCTGCCCCCTCTGCCACAGCCGCTCCCTGGCTGCGCTGTCGGCTGGCATATGTACGTGGCCGGCCGGGGGAGTTTATTGTATCGTGTTGGAAAGCAGGGCGCCGGTGAAGCGCGTGGAGTGTGTGGAGCGGATCCGGTACTGCAGATGGAAGGAAATAGGCCAAAAAGTATATTTTTTTGAAAACATATATTTTACCAACCCAGCATAGAGCCGGAGACAGCGTAGTCAGACAGAGGGCAGGGGATGCAGGGGGGCATTGTAAGAGAGAGTTAGGGGTTCTTAAGTATCCCTGCACAGCCAGCAATGCCCTACCACGGATGGCAGGGCAAGTCATAACCGCGCCACGGACGGCGCGTTTATGACGGTTGCGTCCGGCATGAAAAAAACATTCAGGGATACTTTAGAACCCCTTACTCCTCTTACACAGCCCGCCTGCATCCCCTGCCCTCTGTCTGACGGGGCTTCATCACACTCCCACGGCTCCTATGCCTCCTGCTCCAGGGCTACGCGGCAGGCTTTTGCGAGCTGATCTCCGCAGGATGTGTTTTTAAATCCGCAGCGTATCCCGCTGAGCTTTTTTTCGATCTCCTGTACGGTCATTCCTTCTACCAGCTGGGGGATTGCTTTTAGGTTTCCGTCGCAGCCGCCGGTAAATTTTACGTTGTGTACGATATTGCCCTCCAGCTCCAGCTCGATTTGGGAGGAACAGGTTCCTTTGGTACGGTAGGTGTATTTCATGATTCGGTCACTCCTTTTTTTGTATTCTGTTTTGGAAACAGGTACAGTATAGCACGTTTTTAAAAATTTAACAATTCATTCATGATTTTCTGTATTGTTTCTGGGGACGGAACGTGGTACAATAAAATTTGTTCGGATAATATGGACTTTTATGATAAAACAAGAGCGATAGGAGTAATTTATGAGCGCATTTACAAAACTATTTGGTACACATAGCGAACGGGAATTAAAGAGGATTGATCCGATTATAAAGAAGATCGAATCTTATTACGGGGCGATGGAAGCATTGACGGATGAGCAGCTTAGGGATAAAACCAAGGAGTATAAGAAACGGCTTGCGGACGGGGAGACACTTGACGATCTGCTTCCGGAAGCGTTTGCCACCGTCAGGGAAGCTGCGAAGCGTGTGCTGAATATGGAGCATTACAGGGTACAGTTAATAGGCGGAATTATTTTGCACCAGGGACGTATTGCAGAGATGCGTACCGGTGAAGGTAAGACGCTGGTTTCGACGCTGCCGGCATATCTGAATGCGTTGGAGGGCAAAGGGGTCTGTATCGTTACGGTCAATGACTATCTGGCGAAGCGTGATGCGGAGTGGATGGGACAGGTACATGAGTTTCTGGGGCTTACGGTCGGCGTGGTCTTAAATTCCATGGACAATGACGAACGGCGTGACGCTTATAACTGTGACATTACTTATATAACGAATAATGAGCTGGGATTTGATTACCTCAGGGACAATATGGTCATTTATAAGGAGCAGCTGGTACAGAGAGGGCTGCATTATGCCATTGTGGATGAGGTCGATTCCGTACTGATTGACGAGGCAAGAACGCCGCTTATCATTTCCGGCCAGAGCGGCAAGTCGACCCGTTTGTATGAAGCGTGTGATATTCTGGCGCAGCAGCTGGTGCGCGGGCAGGAGAGCCAGGAGCTTTCCAAGATGGACGCGATTATGGGCGTGGAAGTCGAAGAAACGGGAGATTTTGTCGTAAACGAGAAGGATAAGGTGGTCAACCTGACCCTGGACGGCGTGAAGAAGGTAGAGAAGTTTTTTAGGATTGAGAACCTTGCGGATGCGGAGAATCTGGAGATCCAGCACAATATTATTCTGGCGCTGCGCGCGCATTATCTGATGTTCCGCGATCAGGATTATGTGGTGAAGGATGACCAGGTGCTGATTGTTGACGAGTTTACCGGGCGTATTATGCCGGGGCGCCGCTATTCGGACGGGCTGCACCAGGCGATTGAAGCCAAGGAGCACGTAAAGGTAAAACGGGAGAGCAAGACGTTAGCGACGATTACGTTCCAGAACTTTTTTAATAAATTCGAGAAAAAATGCGGTATGACCGGTACGGCTTTAACGGAGGAGAAGGAGTTCCGTGATATTTACGGGATGGACGTTATTGAGATCCCCACGAATGTGCCGGTAGCGCGTAAGGATTTGCAGGATGTTGTTTATAAGACCAAGAAGGAGAAGTTCCAGGCGGTCTGCGACGCGGTAGAGGAAGCGCACGCAAAGGGGCAGCCGGTTTTGGTCGGTACGATTACCATTGAAATTTCCGAGGAGATCAGCAAGATGCTGAAACGCCGCGGCATTCAGCACAATGTATTGAACGCCAAGTTCCATGAACTCGAAGCGGAGATTGTGGCGCAGGCGGGGCAGCACGGGGCAGTTACCATTGCCACGAATATGGCGGGCCGTGGTACGGATATTAAGCTGGACGAGGAAGCGAAGGCCGCCGGCGGACTTAAAATTATCGGTACGGAGCGCCATGAATCCAGGCGTATCGACAACCAGCTGCGCGGACGATCCGGACGTCAGGGCGATCCGGGTGAATCACAGTTTTATATTGCGCTTGAGGACGATTTGATGCGTCTGTTCGGATCGGAGAAGCTGATGAGCATGTTTAATGCATTGGGCGTACCGGACGGCGAGCAGATTCAGCATAAGATGCTTACCGGCGCGATTGAGAAGGCGCAGAGCAAGATCGAGTTTAACAACTTCGGAATCCGTAAGAACCTGCTGGAATACGATCAGGTTATGAATGAGCAGCGGGAGATTATTTATACGGAGCGGCTGCGTGTATTGAACGGGGAAAACATGCGGGACGTGATCTTTAAGATGGTTACGGATCGCGTGGAAGCGACGGTGGATATGTGTATTTCGGGCGAGCAGCCGGCAGAAGAATGGAATATCAAGGAGCTGAACGATATTTTAATTCCGATGATTCCGGTGCAGCCGGTGACGCCGGAGCAGGTGAAGGAGATGAAGAGCAGCAAGGAACTGAAGCACGCATTAAAGGAGCAGGCAGTGAAGCTTTATGAGGCGAAGGAGACGGAGTTCCCCGAGCCGGAGCAGTTCCGGGAATTGGAGCGCGTGGTGCTGTTAAAGGCCATCGACCGCAAGTGGATGGATCATATTGACGATATGGAGCAGCTTCGTCAGGGAATCGGGCTGCAGGCGTACGGGCAGAGGGATCCGCTGGTGGAATATAAGATGAGCGGGTTTGATATGTTTGACAGCATGATTGCAAGCATTCAGGAGGATACGGTAAGGCTTCTGTACCATGTGCGCATTGAGCAGAAGGTAGAGCGCGAGCAGGTTGCGAAGGTGACCGGGACGAATAAGGATGAATCGGCGGGTAAAGGGCCGAAAAAACGGGACAAGGCAAAAGTATATCCAAACGATCCCTGTCCGTGCGGAAGCGGGAAAAAGTATAAACAGTGCTGCGGCCGGATGGCGAAATAGAAGAGAAAAGGACAGGGGCGAAGCAGGACGCCGCAAGGCGGGAAACCTGCTTTGCCCCTGTTTCATTCTGATTAGGGGGGGAATCTCTATGGAATCTGATTTTTTACGGATTATAAACGAGCACGGGATGCGCTATCCAGGGATGGAGCCGCAGGATTACGGTAAGCTGGCGTATCAGGCAGAATTTGGCGCGGGCCATTTTGCCGCCGGCAGAGCGCAGGCTTTGGAGGGGCTTGTCCGGGAGTGGGACGAGGTGTCTTCGGATGCGTTTCCGAAGGAGCCGGAGGATATCGGCGGCGGTTTGTGCCGGTTTCCCGTCTCTGCCTGCCGGACGGATACAAAGCTTGGGCTGCTGGCGGATTTATTTGTCCGTACGGCGCACGATTCCGGCGGGACAATCGAAGGATTGCGGCAGAAGATACGGCTGCTGGCAGAGGGTAAGACAGCGGGAATGGCGGAGTGGCTGGCAGAGTGGGAGCGGCAG
Organism: uncultured Roseburia sp.; assembly: GCA_947057405.1. Taxonomy (GTDB): domain Bacteria; phylum Bacillota; class Clostridia; order Lachnospirales; family Lachnospiraceae; genus Roseburia_B. The sequence continues at coordinate 2,695 of CAMSEJ010000080.1, read as the reverse complement.
GGCTTTCCTGCGGTGCATCACAGCCCTGTTTATCGGGAGGCTTACCGCCCGCACTACCGGCTGCTGAAAAAAAGCTATGCGGTCTGTTTTGCGGCGCTTGCCCGGATTGCCGCGCTGTCGCAGCGGGAAGAACCGGCAGTGATTGCGATAGACGGGCGGTGCGGCAGCGGGAAAACGCACCTGGCAGAGCTGGTGCGCGGCCTGTTTTCCTGTAATGTGATACATATGGACGATTTTTACCTGCCGCTTAGCCGCCGGCAGGAGGATTGGGACCGGATGGCGGGAGGGAATATGGATTTTGAACGTTTGAATACGGAGATCCTTACACCCATACGCAGCGGACGCCAGGCGGTTTACCGTCCGTATGACTGCTCCGCCGGCAGGATAACGGGAGAGAGGATGCTTTCCGCCGGGCACCTTACGGTAATTGAGGGCAGCTACTCGCATCATCCCGGACTTTTGACCGGGTATGATTTTAAGATTTTTCTTACCTGTGAAAAACGGGAACAGATACGCCGCTTAAAGGAGCGGGAGGGCAGCGGGTATCCGGCGTTTGCCGCCCGTTGGATGCCTATGGAGGAGCATTATTTTCAGGCGTGCGGGATTGAAGCGGGCAGCGATCTGCAGATAGATACCAGCGGTTTTTTCGTATAAGACAGAGCAAAGATAAGGAGATGAAACGATGAATCCAAAGACAACCCATAAACAGATTCAAAATCTTGTGACGGCGGCAATGCTTTTGGCAGTCGGTATGATTCTGCCGTTTTTTACCGGGCAGATTCCGCAAATCGGCGGTATGCTGCTTCCCATGCATCTGCCGGTACTGGTATGCGGGCTGATTTGCGGATGGCCTTACGGCGGAACGGTGGGGTTTCTTTTGCCGCTGTTTCGCTATATGGTGTTTGGGATGCCGCCGATGCCAAACGGGATTGCAATGGCGTTTGAGCTGGCGGCGTATGGGGTGATTGCGGGATATCTTTACAACCATTCCAGATGGCAGTGCATGGTAGCGCTGTATCGGTCGCTTGCGATTGCGATGCTGGGCGGCAGGATTATATGGGGCGCGGTCCGGATTGTTATGACGGGCATGGCAGGCGAAGCGTTTACGTGGCAGATGTTTCTGGCAGGGGCGTTTTTGAACGCCATTCCGGGGATTGTGCTGCAGCTTGTGCTGATTCCGTCGCTGATGCTGGCGTTAGACCGCACAGGGGTGGTGCGGTTTCGCAGGGACGCGAAACGGATGGAAATCGGAAAATAACAGAAAAAGGGCTGAATGGGGATGAAACAATTTTCGGAATATTTGTTGGATTACGTAAAGGGACGGAATCTTACGTGGACGGACGCAGCGAAGCTTTGCGGGATAAACCGTACTCTGCTCAGCAGGTATGCTTCCGGCAAAAAGCTGCCGGAATATGAAAAAGTATTGAAAATTGCTGACGGACTGGGCATGTCCGGGCATCAGTCAAAGGAGCTTCTGGCGCTGTATCAAATCAGCAAGGAAGGGGGCTATCAGTACGGCACGCTGAATTTGATTGAGCAGTTGTTTGAGAAGCCGCCGCTTCCGCTTGAATTTGAGGAGACAGAAAATCTCTTGGGACGGGAGTGGAAAAAGGGACGTGCGCAGCGTCTTTACGGCAGGGAAGCAGTGCAGGAGGCGATGCGCTGCCTGGTACGGGAAGCGGAATATTTGCAGATACATATGGAGGCAGATGATTTTTTGCCGGATATCCGCTGCGGAGCCAGGATTTGCCATTTGATAGAGGTCAGTAATACAGGCGGCGAGGAAAACGAGGTGGAAGAGTTTAAGGCACTGCTGCCGTTTTTATTTGCAGGATCGGATTACAGGGTTTACTGCCATTACAGATGCGGGGAGTCTGCCGGGATGCAGGAGCGATTGTCCATGATTTTAAGCGACAAAGCCCTGCTTGTTTTTTCGGAAGAGCCGGCGTACGGGTTTTATACCTGTGAGGAAAAATATCTCAGGTATTACAGCCAGATATTTCAGGCCGGCGTGAAAAAGAGCCATATGTTTGCCGGAGGCGATTGCGCCGCGTATCAAAGTCTGCATATGCCTAAGGAGAGCATGCTGCTTGAGAATCAGGAAGCGGGCATTTCTTTTCTGTATCAGGGGCCGCCGTATGAACGTATCTGGGTACAGAAAACAACGGGCGGACAGGAAGGATTTTATGTGCAGGAACCTCAGTTTGTAAAAATGTTTCTTGTATTTATGGAGATGCAGCCAACGACAGGGGCTGTCAGAAAGAGAGTGTGGGATGAATCATGTCCGGATTTTCGGATTATTTAAACTGGCTTTTAAAAGAACGGAATTTAAGCGGAGCGCAGGCTGCAAAGCTGTGCGGGCTGGATGCGTCCGTCGTGTTTCGCTGGCTGTGCGGAAGTTCTCTGCCGCAGAGCTGGAAGCGTTTGGAGGGGATGGCGAAAAAGCTGCGGCTTTCACCAAACGAATCCGCATCGCTTGAGCAGGTGTACCGGAAAGAAGTGCTGGGAGAATCCGCCAGCAATTGTTTTTGCGAGATTGTGGAAACGATGCGGGTTGTGGCAGAAAAACGGAACGAATATGTATCCGGCCCGAAACTGGGGCAGGAACCGTGTATGCCGTATTTTTTCCGGGGGGGGGGGGTAAAGAGGTCCTGCGGGAAATTCTGGTATTAAACGGGAACACGGATATTATCCA
>CAMSEJ010000079.1 GCA_947057405.1 uncultured Roseburia sp. | reverse complement strand
GGAGGTTTATGAGGGAGCTGAAAGAGGACGACGGGGCGTAAGGGAGACCGTATTTTTTAGAGTCGCTTTGCCGGGGAGTCGGATAAGAGGGGCGGTTTTTCGGCTTTTTTTGGATATTATGGCAGAAACGGGCAAAATGTCCGGAAAAAAGTGCATTGGGGCTATAATGTTTTACAGGTCTGTATACGATATAATAGATACAGGTATCTCTAGATATTGGATGTGATTCTGCGCATTTTTTCGATGCGATACCAAATTTTGTAGAAGGAAAAGGGAGCGATCGATATGTACAGGGATGTAGCAAAACGGGTTCTGGCTGTCATTCTTACTTTTTGCATGATCGGCAGTATGCCGGATTTTACGCTGCTTGCAGGCGTGGCAAATGTGAATGTACGGACGGATACAAGCCTGGAAGGGCTTGCCGAAGAGGACGGGAGCAGTGAGACTTTGGAATTGGCCGGAACGGAAACGGAGGCATCTCTGGGGACGGAAGAAGAAGCGGCCGGGACAAACGGAACGGAGCAGACCGAAGAAGCGGCGGAGCCGGATGCGGCAGAACAGCCTGCCGATGCGGATGAGACAGACACAGAAAGCGGATCCGACGCTGCGGAAGGAGATGCGGAGGAACCGGGAACGGAAGAGAAGATCTCCTTGCAGGATACGCGGATTAAAAAGCCTTCGGAATTGCCGAACCAGATTCGGGGCGGGATCGTTCCGGATGCAGACGGATTTGTAAAAGATGCCGTATTGGGTCTGGAAATAAAAGACGGGGATGTGCTGCTGACGCAGATCACGGATAAGGCTTCCTCTGCGGACGGGTACAAGGTAACTGCCGTAATGGGAGACAGCAATGCCTCGGCGGAGCTTACCGTAACGGGAAGCGGCAAATATAACGGCAACTTAAAGTACAGCGTTTTGTTCGGGAACGATCTTACGGGGAGTACCGTTACTTTAAGTTACGGCGAGTATCCGGCGGGAACGACCAGTTATTCTTATGAAGGCCGGGAGATTGCGCCGTCTGTGGAAGTGAAGATGCCGGATCAGACTGTTTTGGTTTCCGGTACGGATTACTCTGTGCAGTATGCGGATAACAGGAATGCGGGAACCGCACGTGTGACGATACGGGGAACCGGCAGGTATGCCGGAGAACGGACGGAGAATTTTATCATTATGCAGACGCCGGTCAGGAATCTGTTTGAGGTGAAGGTGTCCGGAGCCGTATTTAACCAGGGGAAGGCGAAGACGGCAGACGGGATCACGCCCTCCGAGGTTACGATTACCAATAAACTGACGGGTGAGCCTGCCGCGTCGGAGGATTACGGTTTAAGCTATGAGAATAACAAGTCAATCTCAACGGCCTTGCAGAAGGCGCAGCTGATTGTGACCGGAACGGGCAACTGCAGCGGAAGCGAACGTTATGATTATGAGATTACGAAGGCGAACTTTAATGATGCGGCTTATGCCGAGGAGGATAAGATTATTGTGGAGCTGGATCCGTCTTATTCCCTGAGTTATACGGGGCAGCCGCTCAGGCCTCCGTTTACGGCTTACCAGGGCAGTAAGGAGAACGGCGCACTGATCGGCGGTACGGACTACGATGCGGAATACAGCAATAATGTCAATATCGGAACGGCTGAAATTAAAATAACCGGTAAAGGAAATTATGCCGGAGAACGGGTTGTAAACTTTACCATCGGCAAGTTTAACGTCAGAGATATTGACGCTTCCAAGATCCATGTAGAAGAAGGGGGATATGCTTATACCGGTGAGGAGATTCGCCCGGAAGTGCCGAACAGCCTTACGGATACGGCAGGACATCCGCTGACGGAAGGAAAGGATTACGAGGTCCGTTATGCGAACAATATCAATGCCGGCAACGGCATCATTCGGGTTGTCGGAATGGGGAACTGTACCGGGGAACTGGACGTGTATTTTACCATATATAAGGATATGGGGCATGAAGATATTGTGATTGAACCGATTGCGGATCAGCAGTATTCCGGAAAAGCGGTTCATCCACTCCCGGTGGTTCAGGATAAGGGCACGCGTCTGCAGAAGGATCGGCATTATACGGTATCGTATGACCCGGCGGATCCTGTGGATGTAGATACATACAAAATTACCGTGACCGGTGACGGGAAACATTACAGAGGCACAAAAGAAGCGGAGTTTAAAATTGTAAGCCGCAGTATGGACAGCGTAGAAGTGCAGTTCACGCGTCCTGTAGAAAATAATACCTATACGTTTACCGGATCCGCCATCCAGCCGGAGGTGAAGGTGGTGGATAAGCAGGACGGCACGGAGCTGCCGATTGCGGATTTTGACATTGCTTATACGGATGCGGGCGGAGAGACGTCTCCGACCGCGGCAGGGAACTGTACGGTTACGGTTACGCCGAAGGATGTAAATAAATATTCGGGTACGTCGGCTTCTGTGTCATATACGATTGCGCCGAAACCATTGAAGGAAGGCAGGAATTTTACCGTTAAGCTGGACGGGCAGGATTCGATTAGTCCGTCTTATACCGGAGAAGATATCGAACCGGTTGTTGCGGTGCTTGACAATTTGCGGGACAGTACTACGGGCGCACAGGTGCCGTCCGGCGGTGCGTTCCAGATTCCGGCGTCGGATTTTTCGGTTCAGTATACGAATAACCGGGACGCGGGTACGGCTACCGTGACCGTGACCGGGCAAAATAATTATTCCGGCAGTATTTCAAAGAATTTCAGGATTACGCCGCTTGACCTGTCGAACGCGCAGAGCGTGGGAATTACGCTGCAGCCGGATCGGGAATATGTGTATACCGGAGAGCCGGTTGCTCCGGCGGTTGCGGAGGTTACGGTTGACGGCAGGGTGCTGCGGGCGGATGAATTTACCGTAACGTCGCGGGCCGTGAATGCCGGGGACACGGATCAGGTATTTACGGTGACGGGTACGGGCAATTACAGGGGCAGCATTGCTTCCGACGCGCCGATTGTAGAAGGCGGGCCGGTTACATTCCGGATTTTGCCGAAAGACATTACGGACCTGGAAGTACAGATGGAGGATATCCCGAACCAGTCGTATACCGGAAGGGAGCTCAGGCCGGTTCCGGTGCTAACTTATAACGGTAAGGCGCTGGGTGCTGCGGATTATGATTTGACGTATGCGAATAATGTGGAACTGGATCACAACACGGACGATCCGGCTTTGATGCCGACGGTAACCGTTACCGGTAAAGGCAATTTTACCGGGACGCGGTCGGCGAATTTCCATATTTGCGAAACGCTTGCAGGAGCGGTTGTAACGGGGCTGGATAATCTTGTTTATACATTTAATACGGCGGAATGGCGTCCGGAGCCGCAGAGCGTGGTGTTAAACGGCAGGACGCTCCAGAAGGATGTAGATTATGAACTGTTCTATAAGAACAACATCAATGCCGGAAACAGCAGCAGCCCGGAAGCGCCTACCGTAATTATAAACGGAAAAGGGCTTTACGGCGGCAGTATTGAAAAGAAGTTTACGATTGAACGGGTGACCATGACATTAGACCGGAACGGGAAGTTAGAACCGCCGTTGTCTTCCATTGTCGGGATGAGCCCTATGTTTACCGGAAGCGCGGTTTGGCCGACGGTTACGTTAAAGCACAGTGTGCGGCTTGAAACGGGTGCGAGCTTTACCTATGTATTAGAGGAAGGCAAAGACTATGAATTCAGTTCAAATAAGCATATTGATGCCGGGAATATCAAATATAATATAGAAATTCAGCCAAAGGGTAATTATAAGCTTGGAACCGGTACGGCGCTGCGTCTCGGTCAATATACGATTAAGGCAAAGCCAATTACGGCGCAGGAGATTTCTATTGAAGTTGGGGAAGTGGACGCAACCAGGCTTCCGGCTGAACCTCCGGTGCGCATTATAGATGCCAGACGGGATGTGGACGGCAATTATACGGAGGAGAACGGGACGTTTGAACTGGTCAGGAACCGGGATTATACGCTGTCGTATAAGAAGAATACCGCGCCGGGCACGGCGTCCATTACCATCACGGGTAAGGGCAATTACACCGGTTCTGCAACGGAGACGTTTTTGATTCCCGGGAACCTGTCCAATGCGCAGGTTGAGTTTCTGGATTCGTCCGATTCGTCGGATGCTTACGTATATACCGGAAGCGACATTACACCGAAGATCCGCGTGACCTGCGGCACGGATGCGACGACGGGCCGGGTAATCGAACTAAAGAGCGGTACGGATTTTGAATATCAGATTAACGGCGATCATACCAATTGCGGTACGCCGGAGATTGAACTGATCGGGAAAGGCGCTTATGAGGGAAGCAGCAGAAGGCTAACGTTCCGGATTACGCCGCGGTCTTTGACGGATACTGCAGTCAAGATTAATGTACCGGGCAGTGTGGATTACGATGACGGGAAAAATGTAGAGCCGAAGCCGAGCATTACGCTTGGAAAGTATACGTTAATTGAAGGTACGGATTTTATCTGTATTTACGACGATCCCTGTTCTATGCCGTCCCATATCAGCGGTAAAAAATATAAGGTAGTTATCCGCGCGGTAAGCGGCGGGAATTTTACCGGGGAGACCTTTAAAGAATATACCATCGGGAATAACTTTAAAGTAAAGATTGAGTTTGCCGACGGGTCGAACGGCTCGTATACATATACCGGATCCGAAATTATTCCGGTGCTTAAGGTAACGGATGAGGCGAACGGCAAGGAGCTGGTGAAGGGCAAGGATTACGATATGTCATATGCGCCCGGCAATATCAATGTCGGGAAAGTTACCGTGACGGTATTCGGTCTGGGCGAGCCGGGGAATACCGAAACGGAATACTGCGGCAGCAAGACCACGTCGTTTGATATTGTAGGCAAGAGCCTGGGGGATCCGGATATTGTGATGGAAGATATTGCGGATTATACCTATACCTCGGCTGCAATTATGCCGGAGCCTAAGGTTGTATGGAAAGGGCACGGTGCAGACGGCGCGGACGTAGAGCTTGTAGCAGGCGAAGATTTTAAATATACCTATACTTCCAATACCAATGCAGGAACGGGAACGGTACGGATTGAGGCGGCATCCCAGAAAAGTAATTTCTCGGGAACCCAGGAAAAGACATTTACCATTTTAAAGAAAAACCTAGAGGACGAGGGTGTGACGATAGACGGCATACCGGATCAGGTATATATCGGGGACGCCATTGCGCCGAAGCTGAATATCCACTGGGAAGCGGACGGAGTCGGCCGGGTAACGCTAAGTGATGCCGATTATACGCTTTCTTACGGGGAAGAGGGAAATGTCGAGGTCGGTACGGTAGAGGTAACGGTAAACGGCACGGGAAATTATGAAGGTACCATTACAACGGCGTTCCGGATTGTCAAGGTAAAGCTTTCCGATATCACGGCGGAATACTCCAAAGAAGAGCAGTATACCGGCAAGCAGATTAAGCCGGAGGTGAAGCTGACCTATCAGAGCACTGACAACCGGACAATCGAGATGAATGCCCCGGATGTATGGGGATATGCAATTACCTACGGCAATAACCAGCTGTTAGGTACGACAAGCGGTTCCATAACGGTTACGGCAGACCCGAACGGCAATTGCGAGGGCGGGCCATTGGTTCTGCACTTTGCGATTATCAAACGGCACCTAGACGACAGCACAATCACCATGACCGGGATTGAAGATACCTATACGTTTGACCCGAATGAATCGGCATGCGAGCCGGAGCCGGTACTGACCTTTAAGCCGGATCCGCTGACAACGTATACGCTGCGGAAGGGCTACGATTATACGGTTGCCTACGAGGGGAATACGACGGTAAACCAGGCAGCATCGGTAACCGTAACGGGAATCGGCAATTTTGACCGCTCATTGACAAAGACATTCCGGATTACGAAGGATTTGCTGGATTATATCGACTCGGCGTCGGTTGACCGGACACCGCTTGTTTATAACGGCGCCGTGCAGCATCCGAAAGTCAATATCAACTTTAAGACAAATGATATTGAGGAGAACCGGGATTATGAGCTGGTTTGGGACGAAGACTGCATCAATGCCGGGGAGCATACGGTAGTGATTCGCGGAATCGGCGATTACGGCGGAGAAATGTCCCTGACCTTTACCATCGGCAAGCGGGATATCAGCCATGTTCAGATTGATATTGAGGATTATGAATTTACCGGAAGCGAGATCGATCCGATGGTGGTGGTAAGCGATCCGGAGATTAGCGAAACGCCGTTCGGCGGGGATGTTTATGTAATTACGGGTATTGAGAACAACAAGGAAATCGGTACGGCAACCGTGACCATTGAAGCGGTGGAAACGTCCAATTATACCGGCACGACAAGCGGTACCTTTGAGATTACGCCGGTTGACCTGCAGAGTGCGCGCATGACTTCTTCGCAGATTGATTCTCCGCAGGATTATACCGGAAATCCGATTACGCCGGGCTTTACGGTTACGGATACCAGGCGGAATGCAAGAGGAGACGCGATTTCCGAGGAAGACGGCGAATCCTTCTATGTATTGGTAGAAGGAACGGATTACAGCGTAGAATATACGGACAATATTTACCCGGGCGAAACGCCTGCTACCGTGACGGTAACCGGAACGGGAAGCTATACGGGAACACTGGTCAAGGTGTTTGACATCCAGGCGGATTTGTCTCTGGCAGAGATTGCGCCGATCCCGGCACAGGCTTATACGGGAGAAGAGGTAAGACCGGAGCTTTCGGTTACCTTAGGGGACCGGACGCTGCGTGAGAATTTTGACTACAGGGTGGAATATACCGATAATATTGAACGCGGTACGGCATTGGCAACGATTTATCCGATGGAAGGCTCGCATTATACCGGAAGCAACCAGGCATCCTTTGTGATCAGCCGTGACATTGCCGGCGCCGATATCGAGATCAGCCATTCGGAATATGTATTTACGGGAGGGGCAATCTGTCCGGAGGTGACCGTTGTATTTGAAGGAAAGAACCTGGTTCTGGGAACGGATTTTAATGTAACGTATGAAAATAACGTTAACGTAGGAACAGCGACCATTGTTATTTCGGGAATCGGCGGATACGACGGAAGCGTGACGCTGACGTTTGAAATTGTGAGCAGGGATATTACGGATGCCAGGATCGAGCTGATTGATTCGGAATTTACTTATACCGGCGGCGACATTACGCCTGCGGCGGCGGTTGTTTTGGGCGACATTGTCCTTAAGCAGGGCGTAGACTATGAGATACGCTATGAAAACAACCGGAATGTAGGGACGGCAAGCATAATCGTAACCGGAATCGGCGGCAATGAAGGAACTGTCAGAAGGACATACGAAATTATCAAACGCAATATTACGCGATGCACCTTTGCAAATATTACGGATAAAATATTTACGGGTACGCCTACGGCACAGGATTTGATCGTGACGGATACCACTCCGACGCGTGCGGCGGACGATGGCACGACGACGCTGGTTTTGAACCGGGATTATACGCTTACCTATGAGAATAATGCGGCTCCGGGCGTAGCGACGCTTGTGGTTTCCGGTATCGGAAATTACGGCGGCACAAAGACGATCCGCTATCTGATTCGATTTACGGAAATGACCGCGGTTTCGGCGGCGGCTTCGACGGACAGCGTTACGCTTTCGTGGGGGGCTGTACCGGGAGCGGAGGGGTACGGAATTTACACACCGGACGGCAGGCTGATTGCAAGAACAGAAGGGGTTTCCTATGTGCACGCCAATCTGGATGCGCTGACAACATACGACTACATGGTACGGCCCTATAAGACATCCGGCGGCACGGCTTATTACGGCAATTTCTCCAATACGGCACAGGCAACCACCGGGATCTTGACACCGGCAATTACCTTAAAGGCCGGGAAGAAACGCGTAAAAGTATCCTGGAAGAAGATCAAAGGTGTAAATGGATATGAAATTTACAGGAGTAACAAAAAAACAAAAGGCTATAAGAAGATAAAGACCGCGTCAAAGGCGTCGATTGTAGCTTACACCAATAAGAAGCTGACCAGTAAGAAGAAATATTATTACAAGGTCCGCGCATATAAAAACGTAAACGGTAAAAAGGTATACAGCAGCTATTCTTCAGTGAAATCAGTAAAAGCGAAATAAGGGATGACTCATGGAGGAAATCTACAGACTTGGCAAACATGAATTTGCTACCCGTGAAGAGTGGGAGGCTGCGCAGAGAGATTTGGAAACAATCAGAGGGATCGTGGATCATCTGGACATTGAAGATCCGCTTGTGGCGGAGGATATTTACCAGCTGGTCCGCGAGGGGCTGATTACATTTGAAAGCAAGCTTGGGACTGTGTTTTTCTGTGATATTTCGGACAGGGTGGCGCAGAACTTCAAGGAAGAGCTCGAAGACAGCAGGGAAGAATGGGAACGGGAACGGAGAGAGCAGTTAGAGCTCCGTCTAAGGGAAGAGGAGGAAGGTGAACGCCAGAAGTTAAAAGAAACGCAGCAGTCAATGATGTTTAAAATCTTAGGGATTGCCTGCGCCGCGCTTGCGGTTGTATGCGTGGTTTTTTACCTGCATTCCGAATTCCGGGAGCGCAGCGCAACCCGGAAGCTGGAGGAAGTGCAGCACAAAAGAGGCGTTTCCCAGGCAGTCGGCTGGAATGCGGGACAAAGCGGATCCGGCGGCGGGACAGACGAGGTGGACGCGCAGGAGATAATCGGTCAGGAAGAGAGCCGGACAGAATTGCCGGAGGTACTGCCGGAATACGCTCCTTTGCATGCGCAATACCCGGATTTGGCCGGATGGCTCCGTGTGGAAGATACCCGGATTGATTTGCCGGTGATGCAGGCGGCAGACAATGAATATTACCTGCACAATAACATCGACGGGGCAGAGGATATCAACGGGACACTGTTTTTAGACTACCGCGCCGATACCATAAAACCCAGTACGAACCTGATTATTTACGGGCACAACATGAAAAGCGGTGCGATGTTCGGCGGGTTAAAGAGCTATCTGGACGAAGGTTATGCGGCAGGGCATGACAGGATACAGTTTGATACGATTTATCAGAAGCAGGTTTATCAGGTAATTGAGATCGGAAGAGCACACGTCTGAACTCCAGTCACATGGCATGATC
>CAMSEJ010000078.1 GCA_947057405.1 uncultured Roseburia sp. | reverse complement strand
CCGGAACCGCGCCATGGACGGCGCGTTTCCGGTGGTTGCGTCCGCATGAGAATACTAAAATGGGATGCTTTAGAGCCCATTGGCCCCTGAACACAGCCCCAGCCGCACACCCTTCCCTCTGACTGACGGCCCATTTGCCATCCCTATCGTTCGCTCTAAGAGGACAGCGTAAAAACGCATGAAAACTATTTCATATAAGGAGGAACGCATGAACAAAAAAGATATTTCAGAATTAAAACGCCGTTTCAAAAAAGAAGCCTGTACCATTACCCGCATGTGCGGCTGCTATGTCGACAACGAACGCAACCGTGTCGTCCGGCTCAGCGAGACATTTTTAAATCTGGACGAGGAAGAATTTTTCAAATACCTGGAAATCGCCAAAAAGGTACTGTCCGGGACAATCGGCAACAACCTGCTTGAGCTTGCCGTTCCAATGGAGGAGGAAGCTCCCGGCGGGCGGCAGCAGTTTTTGATGGCGCTAAGAAGCAGTGCGCTGCAAAATGAGGAGCTGCTGGAACGGTTTTACGATCTGGTCATTGACAACTATGACTACGCCGGAAATTACCTGATCCTGATTTTCCACGACGCCTATGACGTCATTACAAAAACCAGCGACAACAGCAAACTGGACGAATCGGAAGAGGTCTATGAGTACCTGATCGGCGCAATCTGTCCGGTAAGCTTAAGCAAGCCGGGGCTGGGATACCGGGCGGACGAGAACCGCATCGGACCGCGCGTGCGCGACTGGGTCGTAGGGCTGCCCGAAAGCGGATTTGTATTCCCGGCGTTTACGGACCGAAGCGCCGATATCCACGCGATTATGACTTACCACAAAAACGCCAAAGAACCGCATGTGGAATTTATGGAAAATATCTTGGGCTGTACCGCCAGGCGCACCGCAACCGAACAGAAGATGGCGTTTGCATCCATTGTCAAAAAAGCATTCGGCGGAGACGAGGAAACTTCCCGGGACGTTTTTTATGAAATCCAGCAGGGCCTTTCGGACATGGCTGAGGAAACAGCGGACGAAGCAGACACGGAAGAGAAAATGCGTTTAAGCCACGTACATATCGGGGAAATTATGGCAGAATCCAACGTGCCGGAGAATGCGGCCGCTATGATTGAAACCTCTTACGAAAAGGAATTTGAAGACGAAGTGCCTTTCCTGGAAAACCTGATTGACGCAAAAGCAGTCGAAGCAGGCAGCAAGCTGCGCCAGAACAAGGAACTGGTACAAAAGGTTGCTTCCCTGCAGCAGCAGCTGGAGGATACCCGGATGCTGGTTCCCGCATCCGAAGAAGAGGACGCCCCCACCGGAAAGATAAAAACATATGACGTTATCCTGCGCGTCAAGCCGGAAAAAGCGGCACAGATTAAATCGCAGATCATCGGCGGGCAGAAATGCCTGGTGATTCCGATGGAAGAGGATGAATACGCTGCGATCAACGGGGTAAATACGACCGTATAATACCGCCCGGACGCGTCTTTCTCCTGCGGCAAAATAGAATTTTTCTTAAAAATATGCGGTTTCAGGAAATTTTATTTTCTGCTGAAACCGCATGGCAACCGGGGAACATCTTTTGTATAATCTAAACCAGGTTATTTAAAAAGTAACATATATGGGCTCCTGTGCTTTGTAAAATTCTTCAAAGCCCCCATAGCTTCTAATACCGTTTCTGATGCCAAGAATCGCTTTTGCCTGTTGCCGGCTTTTTTTGGCAGTCTCCAGATTCCCCAGGGCGGTAAGGCACCTTGATTTTATGCACAGCAGATACGGCAGAACCGTATATTTATTTGCAAGAATGCAAACTTCCATACATTCGTCGCATTGCTTTACCGCCTCCCGGAATTGTCCCTGCCTCTCCAACAGCCACGCCAGGTTGCCAAGTATCATCGGATTGATTTTCATAGATTCCGCCAGATCCATCTCCTGCTGCCGGATATATTCCTTCAAAAAGCAGAAAATAGAATAGGCCCGCTCCGACCGATCCTTTTTTGCGTAGGCAATTCCCATATTGGATAAAATGTACACCTCATCATAGGTCAGCAGTACGGCTTTTTTCTTTGCCCGAAACCGTTCTTTATAATCCGGCATCGTAACTGCCAGCGCCATTTTAAGCTTCGGCAGAATTTTCCCCTCATCCTTTTTGAGAATGGCCTGGTAAATTGCCTGCGTATACAAATCAAACTGCATACAAAACGGATTGTCTTTTTCCTTGCGCCTGCGGTACTGTTCCATGGCGGCTTTTGCCTCATTCATCTTGCGCAGCTCCAAATACAGCAGTATTTGCTTGCACAGCCTCGAACGCTCCATTTCCGCCTTGGTATCGCAGGAAATCCATACATGGTGAATTCCGGGCATTTTACTGCACAATGCTTCAAATACGCGCTTGGAAATAATCGATCTGCCGTTTTCGATTTTGGATAACGTACCCGTCGTACAGATGCCGTATGCCAGCTCCTCCTGTGTATAGCCCAGACGCATCCGCATCTCACGTATTGCTTCTCCCATACCATATGTAGGCATTATCTTCCCCTTTCTAACGTATTCCCCTGTCAATATATATAATATATTTTTTTTATTGCTAATGCAATTAGCAAATTGAAAAAGCATTCTTCATAAAGCAAATTATTTCGGAACATAAAAAATACCGCGCATACGGTATCACACCCTATGCGCGGCAGACAGCCCGAACCGTTAGAATTCCGGTTCGATCAATCCGTAGGTATTGCTTTTTCGTTTATAAACGACATTAACGCGTTCGGTTTCCGCATTGCAGAATACAAAGAAATCATGACCGAGTAATTCCATCTGTACGCAGGCATCTTCCGGATACATCGGCTTCATATCGAATTTCTTGGTACGGATAATGCGGATTTCATCGTCTGCATCCGACTCCTTTTCAATAAATTCTTTTTTGAAGCTGGATGCATTCTGGTGCTTGCTGATGATCTTTTTCTTGTATTTTTTGAGCTGCCGTTCAATGACTTCTTCTACCAGATCGATCGATACGTACATATCATTGCTTACCTGCTCGGAACGGATAATATTTCCCTTCACCGGTATGGTAACTTCAATCTTCTGGCGCTCCTTTTCTACGCTTAATGTCACAAATACATCCGTATCAGGGGTAAAGTATTTCTCTAATTTGCCTAATTTGCTGTCTATGGCGCTTTTTAAGCCATCGGTTAAATCAATATTTCTTCCTGTAATCGTAATACGCATGGTATCCCGCCCCTTTCCTTGTTCACAGCTTTCAGTATGTACATGCTGTATGATGAAATAATTATATCATATTGATAGATAATTTCAAGAATTTTCGTGTTTTTGCTGTTTTAAAAGCCGGTTTTACTTTGCACGGCACTTTGGTTTATAATAACAGAAAAATCGGAGGTGGCACAGAATGAAACGAAAAACAGTACTGATTACAGGAGCTTCCCGGGGAATCGGACGGGCGGCGGCAGAAGCGTTTGCACACGATGGATATGACCTGGTTTTAAACTGCGCGCATTCGCCGAACGCGCTTGTGGATTTGTCACGCCGTCTGGAACGCGAATTTGCGGTCCGGACGCTTTGCTGCTGCGGCGATATCGGGGAGTATGCGTTTGTCTGCGGAATGTTTGATGAAATTCGCCTGTTCTGCCGGGGAATTGACGTGCTGATTAACAATGCCGGCATTTCCTATCTCGGGCTGCTGAGTGAAATGCCATACGAGCAATGGGAACTGCTGCTGCGTACCAATCTTACGTCTGTTTTTGCCTGCTGCAAATGCGCCATTCCCCATATGGTGTCTCAAAAATCAGGGAAAATCATTAATATCTCATCTGACTGGGGAATTTACGGAGCATCCTGCGAAGCGGCTTATTCCGCAACAAAGGGAGGAATCAATGCACTGACAAAGGCACTGGCAAAGGAGCTGGCACCAAGCAACATACAGGTCAATGCCGTTGCCTGCGGCGTCATTGATACGGAAATGAATGCCTGTTTTGACGAAGCAGAACGCAAAACGCTGGAGGAAGAAATCCCGGCGGGTTATTTTGCAAAACCCGATGAGGTCGCACGGTTTTTGCTGCAGCTTGCCCAGGCCCCTGCCTATCTGACGGGACAGGTGATTGGTTTCGACGGCGGCTGGATCTGACGGCACAGCCCAAACGGAATACTCGGATTCTTTGAATCTTACGCCCTTCCCAAAATCTGAACAGCGTTTTGAATATACCGGTACGCTTATTGGGTATTACCGGGATTTTGCGCTCCGTTTCCATTACAATATCCCAAAAAACTAGGGGAGGAATGCGGATTGAATATTGGAAACCAACTGCGCAAGCTGCTTGAACAGGACGGAATTACGCAAAAACAATTAGCAAAGGATCTGAGTATTTCTACAACGACATTAAACGGTTATGTGAAAAACCGACGACAGCCGGATGCGACGACAGTTATCCGCCTGGCTTCTTATTTTCATACAACTACGGATTATATTTACGGGCTGACGACTCTGCGGGAACCGATGGACACGCCTTATAATGCGGATGAACGGCATCTGGTCAACATTTATCGCAACATCCCAAAGGACAAACGCCCGCTGTTTGTGGAAACGGGAAAGACATTTTCTTCTTTTAAGGATAACGAGTAATCATTGGTGCTGCCTTACGGCAGCACCTGTTTTTTACAGCAGTGTTTTGTATTACTGTTTCCTATTATATACGATTCTGCACAGATAAAATGAGATGATATTTACGATTACGGTCACTCCAAAAGCCGCCGAAAGCAGCAGCCTGATGTTTAATGTGAGAGGAGCCGTAATCGCTTCCTGCCATATAGAAGAAGCAGCCATTGCCGCCCCTATGACAAGAATAATAAACAGCAGCCTTCCCCGCTCCACGCCGATCCAGAACATCAGGGGAATATTGAGCGCCTGGACAACAAGGGCTACACACACGACAATCAGCAGCATGCCAAACTCTTCTGCCCGAAACGACCTGCCAAGTAATCTTGCTGCCAGAACCATTAAAACGGCCGCAAAAGCAGACAGATAACCCATGATATATTTGCTGCCGACAATCTGATCCACTGTCAGCGGAAGGGTCTGAGCCATTTTATCCCATTTCACGCGCTCATCATACGCCTGCGCCGCCATCGGCAGCATTGCGGCATACACAATAATATAACTGAATAAAAAATCATTCTGCAGAAACATCATCACAACAGCCAGGATAAAAAAATACTTCGTTTCTTTCATCATAGTAAAAGCATCTTTGATCAACAAGCCCTTCATTTTTATTCCCCCTTCTTTGCCATAAACAGCATAATGTCTTCCAGATTTGCCGGCTCCACGTCAAACGCACCGGAAAGCCGCGAACGCCGGACAAGCACCTCGGTAGAATACCTGCCCTGCCTCTTTGCCTCAATCGCATCCTTCGGCACGTCGGACAGGCCGGCGCTCGTTGTGTGCAGAATGCCATACTCTTCTAACAGGCGGTCTTTTTCCTCACAGAACACCAATTTTCCCTGATGCAGATAGGCAATATAGTCGCTGATTTTTTCCAGATCGCTGATAATATGCGAAGAAAGCAGCACCGAGTGATCCTCGTCCCTGGTAAAATCATTGAAAATCTCTAAGATTTCATCCCGGATCACAGGATCTAACCCGCTGGTGGCTTCGTCTAATACCAAAAGCTTTGGCTGATGAGACAGCGCAGCCGCAATGGCAAGCTTCATTTTCATGCCCCGTGAGTACTCCTTAAACAGCTTTTTTTCGGAAAGCGCAAAGCGCTTGAGGTAGTCGTAAAAGATATCCTCCTGCCAGCTTCGGTAGATATGCTTCATAATCAGATTGACATTCCCCGCGCTTAAAACATCCGGATAATACGCTTCATCCAGTACAACGCCGATCTGTTCTTTGACCCGGCGAAATTCTTTTTTGCGCACATCCCGTCCCAATACGGTAATTTCCCCCGCATCTCTTGCAGCGGCATTTAAAAGCAGCCGGATGGTGGTGCTCTTGCCCGCGCCGTTTTCGCCGACTAAACCGAGAATACAGCCGCTTGGAAGAGACAGGGTAATATCTTTTAAGGAAAAGGCCCCATAGTTTTTTGTAACACGCTTTAATTCGATTGCATTCATTCTTCTACCTCCAATATCCGGAACATTTCAATCAGTTCCTCGTTTGTAATACCGCAGCTTTTGGCAAGCTGGCTGATGGCCTGCAGGTGTGTTTCTATTTTTTTCAGGTGTTCCTCCCGGATGAGCTCCCGATCTGTCCCGGCTACAAAACAGCCTTTCCCTGCCACCGTATTTACAAAGCCTTCCCGCTCCAGCTCGTCGTATGCGCGCTTGGTAGTAATTACGCTGATACGCAGATCTTTTGCAAGGCCGCGGATGGAAGGGAGCGCGTCGCCTTCCGCCAGAGCGCCGTTTAAAATAAGGTCCTTAATCTGGGTATAAATTTGTTCGTAGATGGGCTGCCCGCTGGAGTTTTTGATCAGAATCTCCATGTATTTACCTCTCTTTCTGTATATAAACAGTATATACAGTTATATATGTATTGTCAAGCAGATAATTTATTTTTTCATGCGCGCCCGAACAAAAAATCCCCGGACAGAAACCGTCTTTCCACAAAACGGTCTCTGTCCGGGGAACTTTTCCACAAAAACAGTTTATTCTGCACGGCACAGGATAGATATCACCGCGCTGATTGCGCCAAAGATCATTCCGGAAACCGGCCAGATAATCCAGGTAAAGCCCCATTCCATTGTCAGAAAACTCCACACCAGATACACGGCCGCAACAATCGGCCAGTAAATGGCTGAAATCACTTCAATCAGCTTTTTTCCCTTCTTTTCCTTCGTCGGTTTCGGCGCGTACTCACCTTTTTTCAAAAGCACTTCATAAGCAGCTTTCTGAACCCCTTCCGTGATAAACAAGAACACGCCCGCCGCCACGAACACAAACAAACCGATTCCGGACAGCTGCTCCAGCCAGTGAAACGACCCGGATCCCAAAAACGCATTTATTATGGCAGGCGGCACAACGCTTAAAATACAAAGCATTACACCTGCCGCTATCTTTGTCCCGAAATACCGGTCAAACGCTCCATATTGCTCTTCCAGCTGCTGTTTTGTACGAAAATCCAGCTTTATATCCATTTTTTCATAGTGTTCATATTTGCCGTTTGCAATCCCGGACGTAATTAAAATCCCGACTGCCACCGCAACTACAACAAGCAGGAATACCCCGCCCACCGCATCTGCAAACGTTTCGGAAAAAACGCCGAGTTCTTTCATGGATTCCGTAATACAGGCTGCAACCGGAGAAAGAATGCAAAGCGCCACGCCTACGGCAATTCTGTAACCGAATTCCGTCTGTCTTTTTAAATACTCCTGCGCCTGGGACAAAGTAAGCTTTTGTTCATTGCTGCCGCCCGCTTCTTTCTGATCTATAGTAATTTTGCTGTCCGCACCAAGCTCGGATGCAATTTCTTCCATACTGCCGAATTCCGATATTACAATTCCGATGGCCTCATGCTCGGATTTGCCTTCCGCCTTTAATTCATTGTATTTGTCCTCCATAATCCCGAGCAGCTCTTCCTTTGCTTTCCTTGCCTGCGGACTGTCCGGATAATTCCCAAACAGATTTTCAATATAACTGATAATGGTTTCCATACTAAAATCCTCCTTTAACCTTGCCTGTGAAACCGATCTACAACTTCCTTTGTGAGTTCCCATTCACTGCACTTTTCCCGGTAATAGTCTGTCCCGGCTTGTGTAATCCGGTAATATGTCCTCCGTTTCCCGTTTGTTTCGCTGCCGTAAAAGGATTCGATATATCCGTTTTTTTCGAGCCTTGTAAACGCGGAATACAGTGTCGTTTCTTTGATGACGTATTTTCCTTCCGTGCGGAATTTGATCTCCCGGGAAATCTGATATCCATAGGACGGTTCGGATAAGATCAGGCAGAGGATCATCATGTCATTGTAGCCGCGTATTCCGTCGCTGCTTATCATACGCATCGCCCCCTTTCGAAAAGTATTATGTCTGTCGTAGTAATTTACAAATTCAGAATAGCACAATTACTACGATAGATCAAGTAATTTTCCAAAAATGTGTGAAAAAGTTTTCTGGCCGTACTCCATCCGCTTTATGTTCACCCCGTTCATTCGTAAAACCTGAAGTCAACACAGAACAGAACCTGTTCCCACACTTTTGGAATTGTGGTAAAATGGAAGAAAAAATTTTGAAACGATTTTTCAGACCGCCAGAGCAGCTGTCAGACAAGGAAATTAAGCGGATGAGAAGGGCTGCACAAAATTCGGATTTACTGAAAGATCCAAATCCCCGGCGGGGACAAAAATAAAAGAACAATAAACCGGAATTTGAAAGGAGCCGCAGCTATGAGTTATGATTTGATGGTTTTTGAACAAACAAAAGCACCTGTCACAAAAAAAGAATTTATGATGTGGTATGAAAAACAAACCCAATGGGAAGAAGAACACGATTACCAGACACTCAGTGTGTCCTCTCCTGCTTTGCAAAATTGGTTTATGGAGATGAAGGAAAAATTCCCTCCTATGAATAGGGAATATGCGCCAGATTTTGATCCTCTTGATGAAGATGAAGCCGAAGATTTGGAACGGCATCTGGTTGACTATAGTATTGGACATGATATCATTTATGCTGCATTCTCATGGTCGGTGGCAGACGAAGCGTATGAACTTACGCGTAGATTAGCCCAAAAGTATAAAGTCGGCTTTTTTGATGTGAGCGCAGATAAAGGCAATATTATCCTGCCGGACGGAACGATGATAGAATAATACGAAGCCGGCCTATCCTAAATGAATCGGGGAAATAGCAAAGACAGCCGAACCTTTTAAAAGCCATTTCCCCTTTCACATGTGCCGGTAAGATTTCAATCATAAGTTAAAATGAAATATGATTCAGATAAAGTTCCTGAAATTTTTCATCTTCTGCAAGAGATATGCTCTTTGCGCTTTTTATAATTTCCTGCAATGCCGTCCTGTTTTTTGTTTTCAAATACAATATCGCGCCCTTTAACGCCGTATTTCCGACGGCTTTTGTTTTAGATGCGACAGTCTGCGGCAGCAGCCCGACAGACGCCGCTTTTTTTACATTCAGAAAATAACC
>CAMSEJ010000077.1 GCA_947057405.1 uncultured Roseburia sp. | reverse complement strand
GTCGTTTCAGGGCCAGTTTACCCACATATACGGATAACGCGCCGTGTCGGAATTGTCCCCGCCCAACCCGTTATAAAAAGCCGTTGCAAATGACTCGGAAACTTCTCCCCAAATCTTACCGCCCGTTACAACAATATGAATCTCGTCACTTACATTCTGGCTGACTGCCGTCATTTTGCTGTCTGTCGTAGAATAATAGCAGTTCGGGCAATACAGGATGTCCGTCTTTAAATCCGGAATCTCCTTCTTTAATTCCACCAGCCATTCATGCATATCATTCAGATACCGAATCAGCTGTGCGGCAGTACCCCCTGTGGCGTCGTCTTCTAAGATCGCAATCTGACGCACCCCGGCTTCCCGGATTACCTGCTCAAATTTGGCTTTTACAACGGCAACCTCTCTCTCGTAGGTACTGTCGGATAAATTAACCGGATTATTCATAAATGTATGCAGCGCATATACAAAGAAGCACTTGCTTTCGTTGCCTGCCTGTGCCAGGGCCGCAATATTTTTCAGCCCTTCCTCGTCGTACAGCGTGCGCCACTGCGCATTGTGCATCGGATCGTCCTTCGGCGCATACACATACTGGTTCATTTTTATCTCGCCGCCGAACTTCATCAGATCGATCCTGTCTTCGTGTGACCACGGATTCCCGTAATATCCCTCGATAAAACCGCGGAACTGAATCTCCGCATAATCCATAATCTCCAGATTGCGGACGCTCTTTGTGTCAAGCTGTTCAAAAATACGCTTTAAAGTCGTCACACCGTAATAAGCCGCGTCCGTATTCTTACCCAGGATGATGATATTGTTCCCTTCAATCCACAGCGCATAGGAATCGTATCTGCTAAACAGCTCATCGTCCGCTCCGTGGAATGTCCCGTACTGATCTGCCGCATCGCCGGAACCGTATACGCCAACCGTCAGCTTTGTGTTACTGGCTGCGCCGGAAGTTACTTTTGTAAGCCCCAGGACCGCCAGCGTGTCGTCAATCCGCTTCTGCGTATACGAATCAATATCGTCCCCGGTCGATACCGTCACCTTATCGGTCAGCTTCAGCGTCCCCGTCCCATACTCAATGCTCTGCGGCGTCGGATAAATCTCATATTCTCCGTCCCCCTCATTTACCCCGGCATATACCGGCAGGCAAAACGTCAGAACCAAAGCGAAGATGGCGGCAATCTGAAACCCCAGCTTCCATTTTCTGTTTCCTGTCTTCATGCTTTTCCTCCTTTTCGTCCGAAAATGCCCTTCCAGCCTGCAGGCGGGCATCTTTCTGTCATAATATCCTGCAGGCAAATGATAGATTAACTATAGCAATTTTTAACAATCAAGTCAATCATTTACTTTGTATCTTAGCGGCAACATCACAACGGTTCAGAAGAAATCCAGAAGCGATCCGAACGTATACCCCATATCCTCCCATTTTGTCAGCAGTTCATCCAGGATCTGCCCGTTTGTCGAAGACGTGCTGTGCAAAAGTACAACCGCCCCCGGATGAATCCGCGGCAACAGCTTGGCGTAAGCCTCCTGAGGCGTCGGCTGATCATCCTGATACCAGTCAACGTATGCCAGACTCCAGAAAAACGTATGATATCCCAGCTCCTTTGCCATTCTTAAGTTTTCCATATTAAACTTCCCCTGCGGCGGGCGGTACAGCTTCACCATCTTTTCTCCGGTAATCTCTTCATACAGCTTCTCCACATCGCCCATTTCCTTCCCGAACGACTCCGGATCTCCGATTTTGGACATATCCGGATGATGATATGTGTGGTTGCCGACCAGATGCCCTTCCTTGGCCATCCGCTTTACAATTTCCGGGGCGGTTTCCAGAAAATTGCCTACTACAAAAAACGTCCCCGTAACGTTATGCTTCTTCAAAGCATCCAGAATTTTTTCGGTATTGCCGTTTTCATATCCGCAGTCAAATGTCAGGTAAATCACCTTTTCTGCCGTATCGCCCACATAATAAGCATCTTCCCCGGCAAGCTCCTCTGCACTTACATTCCCGGTCGGGACGGTCCCTTCTTCGCCAAACCCCAGACCCCAGTTGTCCGTTGCCCCGCGCAGCGCACCGAACCCGCCGAACACCTCCACAATCCTCGCGGCTCCCGCGCCCGCTCCGTACATTATCAGAAAAAGTAACAGTATCAGCAGTGTTTTCTTATACTTCATATACACCCGGCAAAAATCTTTTACTTTATTCTATGAGGCGTTTTCCGTTTCATTCTATGTTTGTGAACTTTACCTACTTTCCGTTCCAGCAGTAGGTACACAATTTGCATTTCTCAATCCCCACGGCGTCAAGCATATCATCCAGGCGGTTGTACCGAAGCGTCGTAAAATTCAGCTCCCGGCAGATTTCATCTACCATCCTCCCGTACTGTTCCGACTCCGGATCCGCATATTCCTCCAGAACCGCATCGGTGACATTCCCGTCCTCCAGCCGGTCAATCATCCTGCGCGTAATCAAATCCATTTCCGAAGAAGAGCGTGAAAAATTCAGGTACTTGCAGCCAAACAAAAGCGGCGGGCAGGCCGGGCGGATATGCACCTCCCTGGCTCCGCTCTGGTATAAAAATTCGGTGGTTTCCCGAAGCTGCGTCCCCCGGACAATCGAATCGTCGATCAAAAGCAGGCTCTTGTCACGAATCAGCTCTTCCACCGCCAGAAGCTTCATGCGGGCAATTAAATTCCGCTGGCTTTGTATCGTCGGCATAAAAGAACGCGGCCAGGTAGGCGTGTATTTGATAAACGGCCTTGAGAACGGTATGCCGGACTCATTGGCATAACCGATGGCATGCGCAATCCCGGAATCCGGAACCCCCGCTACGATATCCGGATGTACGTTATCCCGCTGCGCCATTTTCCGCCCGCAGGCATAACGCATCTCTTCCACCCCGACCCCTTCGTAGGAGCTGGACGGATACCCGTAATACACCCACAGGAATGTGCAGATCTTCATATCGTCCCCGGGAACCGCCAAAGTTGCGCAGCCCTCGTCCGTCAATGCCACGATTTCTCCCGGGCCCAACTCCTTATAATCCGAATAACCCAGGTTTTTATAGGCAAAATTTTCAAACGAAACACAGAACGCGCCTTCCTTTCTGCCGATAACCACCGGCGTGCGCCCATGCAGATCCCTGGCCGCATAAATCCCTTTGTCATTCATCAGCAGAACAGATACCGAACCGTCCACCATTTCAAGCGCATAGCGGATGCCGTCAATCAGGTTCTCCTTGCGGTTGATCAAAGCCGCAATCATTTCCGTCGCATTGATATCCCCGCCGCTCATTTCCAGAAAATGCGAATGCTCGTTTTCAAAAAGCATCGTAGAAAGCTCGTCCATATTGTTGATTTTGCTTACCGTCGTAATGGCAAACGTACCGTGGTGGGAACGGATTAAAAGCGGCTGCGGCTCATAATCGGAAATACAGCCGATACCGATGCGCCCGGACATTTCCTGCATGTCTTTGTCAAATTTGGTGCGGAACGGGGCGTTTTCTATATTGTGGATGGAACGGTCATAACCGCCTTCTCCGTACACTACCATGCCGCCGCGCCTGGTTCCTAAATGGGAATGATAATCAATCCCGAAAAACAAATCAAATACACAATCCTCTTTGGATGCAACACCAAAAAATCCACCCATATTTACTCCTCTATTCCTTCCTGAAAAACTTTGTTTGAATGCTTCCCGTTTATCATAATCGTTCCCGCAGAAATTGTAAACCTGTCACCGCAAAATAATCCGGACGCATTTAATACCGGATATGTTCCAATATATCAAAGCAGTCAAACGTAGCAAAATAATCCTTCGGCGTCTCCGCCCGCCGGATCAGCGCAAAACTGCCGTCCTCTTTTAACAGAATCTCCGCCGACTTTAATTTCCCGTTATAATTATATCCCATTGCAAACCCGTGCGCGCCCGTGTCGTGGATTACCAGCAAATCCCCTCTCTCAATCTGCGGCAGCATCCGGTCAATGGCAAATTTATCGTTATTTTCACAAAGCGAGCCCACAACGTCATATTTATGATCGCATTCTGCATCCTCCTTCCCCATCACCGTTATATGATGGTAAGCGCCGTACATAGCCGGGCGCATCAGGTTTACGGCGCAGGCGTCCACCCCGATATATTCCTTATACGTATGCTTTTTGTGAATCGCCTTCGTCACAAGACAGCCATAAGGCCCCATCATAAAACGCCCCATTTCCGTATAAATCGCCACGTCGCCAAGCCCGGCAGGAACCAGCACCTCCTCAAACACCCTGCGCACGCCTTCCCCGATCGTGCGGATATCATTCGGCGTTTGCCCGGGCTCATAAGGAATGCCCACGCCGCCGGAAAGATTGATAAAGCAGATGTCGCACCCGGTCGCTTCCTTTAGCTCTACCACCGTTTCAAACAGTGTTTTGGCCAGAAGCGGGTAATAGTCGTTTGTAACGGTATTGCTTGCCAGAAATGCATGAACGCCAAACCGCTTTGCACCTTTTTCCTTTAAGACCCGAAATCCCTCAAATAGCTGCTCCTTTGTAAAGCCGTATTTGGAATCGCCGGGATTGTCCATAATATCGTTGCTGATCTGAAAGATCCCGCCCGGGTTGTAGCGGCAGCTAATCGTCTCCGGAATCCTTCCGATGGTCTGTTCTAAAAATTCAATATGCGTAAAATCGTCCAGGTTAATGATCGCGCCCGTCCGATCCGCAAACACATATTCCTCCGCCGGCGTCTCATTGGAAGAAAACATAATCTCATCCCCCGAAAAACCGAGCGCATCCGCAAGCAAAAGCTCCGTCATGGAAGAACAGTCGCATCCGAAACCGTATTCTTTTAAAATACGGATCAAAAACGGATTCGGCGTCGCCTTCACCGCAAAATATTCCCGAAACCCCTTATTCCAGGCAAATGCCTCCTTTACCGCCTTCGCGTTTTCACGGATCCCCTTTTCGTCATACAAATGAAACGGCGTCGGATAATACTGTGTTATCTCCTGTAATTTTTCAAGCGTTACAAATGGTGTTTTCTTCACGTCCCTTTTCTCCTTTCAAAAGCTGTATCAGTTTTATCTCATTGCGCATGGAATCCTTAAAGACCCGCACAAAATTCGGCTGTCCCGTATATAGGCAGCAGCTTCCCTTCCCCCTGCCGAATTCCCCGGTCAGCACATACGACGAATCGGCAATCACGCCGATCTGATCCCCCTTCTCCCCGGTTTCATAAACATGCGTGCCGAAAAGCGCAAGGGGCCTGTCCGTCAGCAGCACGGTTTTTTTCCCTTCCCGGGACGCTTTTGTGACGGCGTCCGCAAACAGCGCCGCGTATTCCGCCGCCATAGACAGATAGACCCGTTCCTTTACGCCGGCAATCATATTCCTGGCTTTATCCCGGATATTCGTATCCCCGGTTATGGTCAGATAGCCCTCCGCTTCCGCCTTCGGAGCCGGCATCTGCGCGCACAGCTGCTCCTTCAGCTCCTCCAGCACATGAATTTTATTCGCGCAAAACTCGTCCGCACTGACGATATGGTAGCGGATCGCCGCGTCTTTTGTCGTATATGCCGCGCCCTTTTCCACAAGCCCGGCTAACGCGCCGTAAGCATTGGAACGGGAAATCCCGGTCTGTTTGGCGGCTTCATAGCCCGTCAGTCCGCCGCTTTGCGACAGGCAGAGGTAAATCGTCGCCTCCTGTCTGGTCAGGCCAAACTGCATCATTCCTTCAATTAAACGGCTGGTGTCCATTTCCTCCCTCCTCCACTAGTAGTTCTTTTCAGGAATACCATAACAAAATCCGCACGGTATGTCAAGCGGATCAAAACACGCACTGCACCAGCCACATATAAAGCACCGTCCCCACCCCGATACTGAGCAGGTTATTCCGCTTCCACACATGCAGCGCCACCACTACAACCGACGCAATAAGCTCTGCCGCCCCATGCGCCCCCGTCAGAAAATCCACGTTCCGAAAGCAATACACAATCAGCATTCCAATCACCGCAGGCGGCAGTACCTTCCCCAGATAAAGCACCTTCGGCGGAATCTCCTTCCCCTTCGGAAAAATCAAAAACGGAATCGCCCGCGTAAAAAAAGTCACAATTGCAACCACAACAATAATCAGTAACGATCTGCCCGCACTAACCGGCATTTTTATCCCTTCCTTCCTGCTTTTCCTTCTCAATATACCTTCTGCACGAAACCAGACAAAGCATAATACAAATCATAGACGGTAAAATAAAACGATCGCTTCCGACCGCCACCCGCAGCAGGCCCGCAAAAATCAGCCCGACCGCCGCCGGAATCCGATTGCCGCCCGCAAGCCACTGTTCCACAAAAATCACAATAAAAAGCGCCGTCATGGCAAAATCAATTCCTTCCGCCCGAAACGGGATCACGGCTCCCGCCAACGCCCCGATTGCGGAACCTGCCACCCAGTACGCCTGATCAAGAACCGCAACCGCAAACAAAAACCGATCCTCCGGCACGTCTTTTGGCACCTTTGTAACAAAAAAAAGAGAATACGTCTCGTCCGTCAGCGAAAACATCATATAAATTCTCTTTTTTCCCATTTTCTCAAACCGCTTTAAGAGAGAAAGCCCATAAAAAATATGACGCACATTTACCATAAACGTCATAAAAATAATATCTATAAAACTTACCCCCGGAGCAAAAAAATTAACCGCCAGATACTGCCCGCTGCCGGCATACACCAAAAGACTCATTAAGACCGCCCACAGCACATGATACCCTTTTTCCTGGAACATAACGCCAAACGCAATCCCGATAAAAAGATATCCTGTCAGAACCGGGACCGTATGGGGAAATGCCGCCCGGAATGCTTTTTTATACATCTTCCACCCTTCTTTCTCTTACCGTTGTCTGCAGCACGTTTTTACTCTACACCAGCACATTTTAAAATTCAATCATTTTTTTAAAATACCGCTTCAATTTCAACGCAATATATGATATAGTAATAGCCAAGTACGGTTTTATTTTATAAAGGAGTGTTTATCTGCCATGACCAATCTTTCAGCTTTAGACGCCCTGCGCGCCGCCGTAGCAGCATCCGGCACGGTAACGCAGCAGGCTGCGCAGGACCAAAACGGTACCGGTGCGGATTTTTCTTCTTATCTGAAAACGGACAAGAACTTAGAAGACATCTTTGCCGAAGCTTCTCAAACCTATGGCGTATCCGTGGAGCTTTTAAAAGCCATGACCAAACAGGAATCGAATTTCAATCCGAATGCAACCAGCCGAAGCGGCGCCCAGGGACTGATGCAGCTTATGCCCGCCACCGCGGCCGGCCTCGGCGTCACCGACGCATACGATCCCTATCAGAATGTCATGGGCGGGGCCAAATATATCCGCCAGATGCTTGACAAATACAACGGCAACGTCTCCCTTGCCCTTGCCGCCTACAATGCCGGCAGCAACAATGTGGACAAATACGGCGGCATTCCGCCGTTTGCAGAGACACAGAATTATGTCGCCAAGATTACCCAGTATCTCTCGGAGGGCGTAACCGTCCCGAACAAAGAGACCGTTTTTGCCGCCGAAAGCACCGTAAACGGCGACCGCAGCGTTACATACCAGGATTTAAACCGGCTTGCAGGGGAAATCCTGACCGAAATCTTTTCTTACGATGATTATATGAAATACCTTACGTCCCTTTTGGGACAGGAAGAAACCGGACTTGCCCTTTCCCTTTCCGTCGTCTCCTCCGACTCAGGCGAGCCGGAAGACGAAGAGGAAACCGAAGCGGTTCTGCCTGACAGCTATATTGCCTATCAGAACCTCTCAGGCAGCCAGGCGCCGGAGATTTTGCCGGCGGCAGCTGAGCCGGTTGTTTAAATACACCTTTTTTGCCCTGCCGTTTTCTCCGGCAGGGTTATTACGATTTTCATCACATTCCACAGGAGGTAAACAATTATGGATTACGCAAAAGAATATGCACAAAAACTGGTCACAGCAGACGAAGCAGTAAAAACCGTAAAATCCGGCGACTGGGTGGATTACGGCTGGTGCAACGCCACCGTAGACGCTTTGGACAAAGCCCTTGCCCGACGCACGGATGAGCTGACGGATGTCAAGCTGCGCGGCGGCATCCTCTTAAAAACTCCCGCCGTCTTTGAACGCGAGGACGCCGGAGAGCATTTCTCCTGGAATTCCTGGCATATGTCCGGTATAGAACGCAAACTGATTGCCCGCGGCTGCGCTTATTATGCGCCCATCCGTTATTCGGAGCTGCCGCGCTACTACCGGGAATCCATCACGCCGGACGACGTTGCCATGTTCCAGGTTTCTCCGATGGACAAACACGGCTTTTTCAATTTCGGCCCGAACGCTTCCCATATGATGGCGGTCTGTGAGACTTCCAAAAAAATCATTGTCGAAGTCAACCAGAACATGCCCCGCTGTCTCGGCGGTTTTGAAAACGGCATCCATATTTCCCAGGTAGATTTGATTGTCGAGGGAGACAACCCTGCCATCGGCGAGCTGGGCGCAGGCGGTGCGCCGACCGACGTGGATATTGCGGTTGCCAGGCTGATCGTGGAAGAAATCCCCAACGGCGCCTGCCTGCAGCTCGGCATCGGCGGAATGCCAAACACGGTCGGCTCCATGATTGCAGAATCCGATCTGAAAGATCTGGGCGTACATACGGAAATGTACGTAGACGCATTTGTAGACATTGCAAAAGCCGGCAAAATCAACGGCTCCAAAAAGAACATCGACCGCTACCGCCAGGCTTTTGCCTTCGGCTGCGGCACCAAGAAAATGTATGACTATATCGACAACAATCCGGAGCTTCTTAGCGCACCGGTAAGCTATACGAACGACATCCGTTCCATCTCCGCGCTTGATAACTTTATTTCCATCAACAACGCCGTGGATTTGGATTTATTCGGCCAGGTAAATGCAGAATCCGCAGGCACCAAGCACATCAGCGGCGCAGGCGGACAGCTTGATTTCGTACTGGGGGCTTATCTTTCCAACGGGGGCAAGAGCTTCATCTGCTGCTCCTCCGCTTATAAAACCCGGGACGGGCAGATGAAATCCCGCATCCTTCCTACGTTAAACCCCGGCTCAATCGTAACGGACACCCGCGCCAACGTTCACTATGTCGTAACGGAATACGGCAAAGTAAACCTCAAGGGCAAATCCGCCTGGGAGCGCGCCGAAGCGCTGATTTCCATCGCACATCCGGATTTCAGGGATGAACTGATTGCGGAGGCGGAGAAATTAAAAATCTGGCGCAAAAGCAATAAATAACAAATATGCAGATCGGAAGAGCGTCGT
>CAMSEJ010000076.1 GCA_947057405.1 uncultured Roseburia sp. | reverse complement strand
CACAAGGTACCACACTCTTTCCCTACACGACGCTCTTCCGATCTAGGACAGCACATTTTTAGACGGACAGTATGCGGTATTCGGTTATGTAACGGAGGGAATGGATATTGTGGACGAGATCTGTACGTCGGCGCAGCCGACAGACGGAAACGGGACAATTCCGGCGGATGCCCAGCCGGTAATGACCAGCGTTACCATTCGGACGGAGTAAGGACAATTGTACATTTGCCGCCGTTTGGCCTGCGGCGGCGCAGCAGGTCAAACGGTCAGGGATTTCGTTCCAATTTTTTTGAAAAAAAGGTTGCATTATAATTTTTTTGTGCTATAATGTTTTTTGCAGGCAGATATAGTATATCGGTAGTACATCAGCTTCCCAAGCTGAGGGGGTGGGTTCGACTCCCATTATCTGCTTTTGGTTCGGAATTCGTTATCGGCAGTAAGGCGATGGCGTGTTCCGAACTTTTTTGTTATTTACGTATTACGGCGAATATGTTGGCAAAGTTCCGTCAGCCAGAGGACAGGGGATGCGGCTGTTCGGCAGATGTATTCCCCCACTTAGTGGGGAAGCCGATGAACAGGGGTATTGTTTTTTCGGAAGTATGTCGATATACAAAAAAGAGGGACACAGAATACGAAGTAAAAGAAAGGAAGCACATGGTTATACAGCATAATTTACGGGCATCAAATGCGAACAGGATGTTAAATACTGTTACATCCAATCAATCCGATACGATTGAGAAACTATCTTCCGGATACAAAATAAACCGGGCGGCAGACGACGCGGCGGGGTTGTCAATTTCCGAAAAAATGCGCTTTCAGATACGGGGATTGGGCAAGGCCTCCCAAAATGCACTGAACGGAATTTCAATGGTCCAGGTAGCAGAGGGCGCGCTGGGCGAAGTCCATACTATGCTCCAAAGAATGAACGAACTGGCCATACAGGCGGCCAGCGATGCCAATACCTCAAGTGATCGGGAACACATAAAAAGCGAAATCGATCAGTTAGGAATCGAAATCGACCGTATTGCCGGCAGGACACAGTTCAATTCCATGAACTTGCTGGACGGTTCGTTTCGGAATAAGAGCCTGCAGGTAGGCGCACTTGCGGGGCAGGGGATTCAGGTAGAGATCAAGGCAATGGATTCGCATGCATTGGGACTGGCATTTACTTTTGAGAATACGAATGTAATCGATCAAATATTGGAATTGACACCGTCTATTGAAAATATAGAATTGATTGATGAAAGAGATACCGCATATCTGAATTGGATGTCATTTGATCCGGTAACAAATAAGAAAAATCTATATAATCCGGAGAAGTGCCTGTTTGTCGATTCCTTTGAAAATGCAGGAAGAACAATGAAGCTGGTACAAAATGCAGTGAATCTGGTTTCACAGATGCGGTCATCGCTGGGGGCGACGCAGAACCGACTGGAGCATACGGCAGCAAATCTTGATACTGCCGCAGAGAATACGGCTTCTGCGGAGTCAAGGATTCGTGACACCGACATAGCGCAGGAAATGGTTACATACAGTATCAATCATATTTTAGCGCAGGCAGGGCAGTCAATGCTTGCCCAGACGAACCAGAGCACACAAAGCATCTTAACGTTATTACAATAAAAAACAGAACGCAATCCGATTCATAAAGTCGATAAAAACTGTCGGGAAAAAACAATTGTCAAAAACAATTCGTCATTTCCCGGCAGTTTTTTTATTCTGAGCAGAATAATTCCCTACAGGCGAAAGAAACTCAACCAAAAGCCTGCCAAAACAGCAGTCAGCCAGAGGGCAGGGGATGCGGCGTTCGCCTTGCAGCAGGATATAGGGGCTCTTAAGAATCCCGTTCGATTTCCAGCAATGCCCTGCCACGGAAGGCAGGGCAAGCCGGAATGCGCCATGGACGGCGCGTTTCCGGCGGTTGCGTCCGGATTAGAACACAAAAACGGGATACTTTAGAGCCGCTAAATCCTGATACACAGAGAACGCCGCATCCCCTGCCCTCTGGCTGACGGATTTTTGCCAACACCAATCGCGCACCTGCACCTCATCAAAAAACAAACGTAGTATACAAAACCACATAATACAAACAACACCCACCAAATAACATTGACATAAATACCAAATAATGCTAGGATAATAAACAGAAAACACGAAAAGGGGATACCAGGATGAACGAACTGAAAATCGGTGACAAAACAGCAAATATACCCATTATCCAGGGCGGCATGGGTGTTGGTGTCAGCCGTTCGGGGCTGGCAGGGGCAGTTGCTGCGGAAGGGGGAATCGGCGTTATTTCCACAGCGCAGATTGGTTATGACGAAGAAGGGTTTGAACAGAATCAGAAAGAATGCAACAAACGGGCCATTGAAAAGCATGTAAAGGCGGCGAAAAAGCAGTCAAAAGGGGGACTGGTCGGCGTCAATGTTATGGTTGCCCTAAAGGACTATGCCGAGCACGTCAAAACGGCGGTCAGAGCCGGAGCGGATGTCATTATTTCCGGGGCAGGGCTTCCGGTAGGGCTGCCTGGCCTGACAGCCGGCTCGTCTGTCAAAATCGCGCCCATTGTCTCCACGGAAAAGGCGGCGCATGTAATTTTAAAAATGTGGGAACGTAAGTTTCAGAGAACCGCGGATTTTGTTGTGATCGAAGGGCCAAAGGCCGGCGGTCATCTGGGATTTTCCAAAGAGGAGCTGGTGCGGCAGGACAGTGCGGATTATGATTCCGAGATCAAACGGATTATAAAAACCGTAAAAGAATACGGCAGAAAATTTAAACGGGAGATACCGGTAATTGTGGCGGGAGGAATTTTTTCAAAAGAGGACGTTTCTCATGCAATGCAGTTGGGCGCGGATGGGGTACAGGCGGCCTCTAAGTTTGTGGCAACTGTGGAATGTGATGCGCATCCGGCGTATAAAGAAGCGTATATCCGGGCAAAGACGTCTGATGTGGAGATTATAGAAAGCCCGGTCGGTATGCCGGGGCGTGCTTTAAAGAACAAATTTCTGGAGCAGGTGAAGGCATATCCGCCGGATATCAAAAAGTGTTACGGATGCCTGGCAAAATGTAATCCAGCCAAAATCCCGTACTGTATTACGGACGCGCTGATTCGGGCAGTAAAGGGAGATGTGGAGCACGGGCTGGTATTTTGCGGCGCCGATGTGGGAAAGATCGAGAAGATGTCGACGGTCCGTGAGGTGATACAGGAATTGATGGGATGATTCGGGGGTACGGCAGCTGTTCCTATCCGATTTGCTCCCAAAGCTTTTTCATGGAAAAAGTACCCCTTTTTTGGGAATAATCAAGAGTGGGCGGGATTTAGGCTTGTTGCCCGCCGTTGTATGGTGCTATAATATGGAAAAACAGGAGGAAAAATGGGATGCGGATAGGAATCGGATATGATGTGCATAAATTGACGGAGGAAAGAAAATTAATTCTCGGAGGAGTAGAGATTGAGCATTCGCTTGGTCTGCTCGGGCATTCGGATGCGGATGTGCTGCTCCATGCCATTATGGACGCGCTGCTTGGCGCGGCGGCGTTTGGAGATATCGGAATGCATTTTCCGGATACGGATGGGAAGTACCGGGGGATTTCGAGCTTAAAGCTGCTTGCTCAGGTGGGACGGCTGTTAGAGGAAGGCGGCTACTATGTGGAAAATATAGATGCCGTGATCGTTGCACAAAAGCCGAAGCTGCGGCCGTATATCGAAAAAATGGAGGAGAACATTGCGCAGACATTAAAAATTCCAAAGGATCAGGTAAATGTAAAAGCGACTACGGAAGAAGGTCTGGGCTTTACCGGGGCACAGGAGGGGATTTCGGCGCAGGCGGTCTGTATGCTGGGGCGTTTTTTTGAGAACAGCGCTGCAGTACAGGAAGGAGCATGTAAAACCTGTCCGGGACACTGCCGGGATTTTTGATTCATAAAATAGTGACTGCCGTATAATGGCGCCGTATCCTGTGGATTGGTGCAGTATTTTGCGGTGAGATCATAAAAACTTAATATTTTTTCGCTTGCATATTAGGGCGACTATATTATAATGGTATAGGAATTTACTGCCAATAGCGGCAGAAAGCGAGTACAGGCCGGGAGGTGCAGGCGATATGATTGATTTTGAAGAAGAGCTTAAAAAATTTCAGCCAAGTCTGGAAGTGGAAGAAGCGGAGGATGCTATTTATAACCGGGATTTAACCGATATGACGGATATTTTGCTGGAGATGATGAAGCAAAAGCATAATTAGCGCATAGATGAAGAGGTGAGATATGGAATGTTATAATTGTGGTGCGCCGCTGGCACCGGATTCCCGCTGCAGGAAATGCGGCGCCGATGTCCGGGTTTACAGGAAAATACTGATGGCATCCAACGGGCTTTACAACCAGGGACTGGAACAGGCGAGTGTACGCGATCTTTCCGGGGCGATTGAAAGCTTAAAAAAGAGCCTGAAGCTGAACAAAATGAATATTGATGCCAGAAATTTACTGGGATTGGTGTATTTTGAGATGGGGGAGACGGTAGCGGCATTGAGTGAATGGGTAATCAGCAAAAATTACCAGAGCCAGGGCAATGCGGCAAATCAGTATTTAAACGAAATACAGAATAACCCGTCCAGGCTGGATACCATTAACCAGACCATTAAAAAATATAACCAGGCGTTGATTTACTGCAGGCAGGACAGCCGGGATCTGGCGCTGATCCAGCTTAAGAAGGTTCTTTCTTTGAACCCCAGGCTGGTAAAGGGGCATCAGCTTCTGGCGCTCTTATATATGGAAGAGGGTAAATACGATCAGGCCAATAAGGCGCTGCGCCATGCCGCCAAAATTGATGAAAATAACACGACAACTCTTCGCTATCAGAAAGAGATCCGGAGCAAGCTGAAAGAATCCGGCTCCAAAAAGCCGAAAAAGGATGATTTGATTTCGTTTCAGAGCGGCAATGATACGGTGATTATGCCGGCGCAGTTTAAAGATAATTCTGCATGGCAGACGGTTTTGAATATTGTGATCGGCGTTGCGCTTGGCATTGCAATTACGATGTTTCTGCTTTTGCCGAATATCCGCCAGCAGTCAAAAAGTGAGGAAAACGAAGGCATTAAGGCGGCAAATGAAACGATCAGTAAGAAAGATCAGTCGATTTCGTCTCTGGAAAGCCAGGTGAATGATCTGACCAATCAGGTAAAGGAAGCAAAGGATGCTTCCCAGGCAGTCGAATCCAGGTTTGGATCGTATGAGGCGCTGATTGGGGCGTATGCGGCATATCTGGCGGAGGATATGGACGCGGCAGGAGAAGCGCTCGGCAGGGTAAAACCGGAAGATATCGGAGAAAACATTACGCCGGCTTTTAACGATGTAAGCGCAAAGGTAAATGAAAAGTATCTGGCGGTTCTGTATCAGGAAGGCTATCAGGCGTATTCCAAAGGAGATTACCAGTCGGCGGCGGAGAAGCTGGCAAAGGTAGTGGAACGCGATGAAGAATACCAGAACGGCAATGCCGTTTACTATCTGGCCCAGTCCCACCGCAGGACCGATAATATGCAGGTCGCGCTCATTTACTATCAGAAGGTTCTGGATAAATACCCCGGAACGGAACGGGCACGCGTGGCGCAAAGCTATCTGAATGCCAACGGCGGCAGTCAGGGGCAGCAGCAAAACCGGCCGGATGACAATCCGGGACAGCAGGACGGCGGTCAGGAACAGCCGGATGACGGCCAGACTCCGGGACAGCCCGATGACGGGCAGCCGGACGGGCAGCCGCAGGACGGCGGTCAGGAACAGCCGGACGGGCAGCAGTAGGAAGCAGCAGGAAAGCCGGACGATATAGGAAAGCGGCAGGAACGAAGCCGGAACACAAAATAGATTTACGAAAGACGTTAAGCCTGAAAGCACGGGCATTAACGTCTTTTTCTGTTCAGGAAGGAGATTATATGGATTGCAAATATCAGTTAAAAGACGGGTGCATGCGGATTTCCATGCCCAGGGAGGTAGATCACCACTGCGCGGAGCAGCTCCGCAGGGAAGCGGATCTTTTGATCGGAGCTTATCATATACGCAGGCTGGTGTTTGATTTTAGGCGGACGGAGTTTATGGACAGCTCGGGGATTGGGGTATTGATAGGCAGGTGCAAAAATATGGGTTACAGCGGCGGAGAGGTATCGGCGGAACACTTAA
Organism: uncultured Roseburia sp.; assembly: GCA_947057405.1. GTDB lineage: Bacteria > Bacillota > Clostridia > Lachnospirales > Lachnospiraceae > Roseburia_B. The sequence goes on along the minus strand of CAMSEJ010000076.1, from coordinate 3,165 downwards.
ACGAGCGGATGCAGAAAATCTTTGTCGTATCCGGGCTGCATAAGATGATCCGGGTGGCAGGCGGGCCGAAGCAGCAATGTGCGGATCAGGATGGGGGAAAACAGGGATGAGAAACGAAATGCGGATTGAATTTGATGCGAAATCGGTGAACGAAGGCTTTGCGCGTGTGTCGGCGGCGGCTTTTGTGACGCAGCTGGATCCTACGCTGGATGAGGTGGCCGATGTAAAGACGGCGGTTTCCGAAGCCGTGACAAATGCAATTATCCATGGATATGAGGAGCGGGACGGAAAGGTGTATTTAACCTGTATCTTAGAAGGGGACATGGTATATGTCAGCGTGGAGGATAAGGGCGTGGGCATGTCGGACGTCCGGCAGGCAATGGAGCCGTTCTATACGACAAAGCCGGAGATGGAGCGCTCCGGGATGGGATTTGCGTTTATGGAGGCATTTATGGATGACATACAGGTGGAATCAAAACCGGGTATGGGGACAAAAGTAACCATGACAAAGAAAATCGGGCAGAAGGAAGAAGAGAACCAGGATGGATGCGGTGATAGCTCTTATTAAGCAGGCACACGCAGGGGATAAAGAGGCGAGGGACAAGCTGATTTCGGATAATATGGGTCTGGTCTGGAGTATTGTAAGGCGGTTTGACCACCGCGGACATGAACGGGAGGAGCTGTTCCAGATAGGATGCATCGGGCTGATGAAGGCGATTGACAAATTTGAAACGGCTTATGAGGTAAAATTTTCTACATATGCGGTTCCGATGATTATGGGGGAGATTAAGCGTTTTTTGCGGGACAGCAGTATGATGAAGGTTTCCCGTTCATTGAAGGAGAACGGCTGGAAGGTGAAAAAAGCGTCGGATACGCTGTCGCAGAAGTACGGGCGGGATGCGACGCTGCAGGAAATCTCGGAAGAAATCGGGCTTTGCGTAGAGGATATTGTGGAGGCGATGGAGGCAAACGAGGAGGTCGCTTCGATTTATCAGCCGGTTTATCAGTCGGATGACAGTGAGATTTACCTGGTGGATCAGGTTTGCGGCGGAGGAACGCCCAAGACGGAGGAGCTTCTAAACCATTTGCTTTTGGAACAGCTTTTGCGGGGGCTGGATGAAAAGGAGAAGGAGTTGATTGAGCTTCGGTATTTTAAGGAAATGACGCAGGTGCAGGTGGCGGCCGTGCTGGGCGTGAGTCAGGTGCAGGTGTCAAGGATGGAGCGGAGGATTTTGACGCGGATGAGAAAGGAGAGTGAAAAGTGAACAGGGAGGAGTGGGGATTGCCACAGCCTCCCTCTGGCTGACGGGGCGTTGCCGGCCGCACTTGCTGCGGCTTTAGATGCGGCTCATTTCATGCAGCAGGTTCTTTTTCATTTCGTAAAGCCGGTCGGAAAGGTCGACATATATTTTGGCCGGGTTTACGAAGCGTTTGGTTTCGTCCCAGATGGTGTCTTTTTCTTTGCTGCAGATTGCCCGGATTTCCATGACGCTGGGAGACCGGTAGATGCAGGTTCCGTTTTTAAATACCGGGACAAGCATTTCGCGCATACGGTAGCTGCCGCCTGCGAGGAGCGTTTTTTTCCATGGCTCGTTCGGGTCAAACAGGAGCAGATCCTGTTCGGAGTCGAAGGTTTCTCCGGCTAAGCAGATGTAGTCGGCGCGGATCTTGCCGGTGTCGTTGTCATAGATGCGGTAGATGGTTTTGTTGCCCGGGTTGGTTACTTTTTCGGTGTTTTCGGAGAGCTTGATTTTGGGGAGGAAGCTTCCGTCGGGGGCTTTTATGGCGGCGAGTTTGTAGACACCGCCGAAGGCCGGGTTGTCTTTGGAGGTGATCAGGTTGGTGCCGACGCCCCAGGAGGTGATCATGGAGCCCTGGAATTTTAAGCTTTGGATCAGGTATTCGTCCAGGTCGTTGGATGCGGAAATGACGGCGTCGGAAAAACCGGCTTCATCCAGCATACGGCGGGCTTTTTTGGAAAGGTATGCCAGATCGCCGCTGTCCATACGAATGCCGTAGTTGGTCAGACGGACGCCGGATGCTTTCAGTTCCCGGAAAACGCGGATGGCGTTGGGAACGCCGGATTTGAGCGTATCGTAGGTGTCTACCAGGAGCGTGCAGGCGGACGGGTAGAGCCCGGCGTATGTCCGGAAGGCAGTGTATTCGTCCGGAAAACTCATGATCCAGCTATGGGCGTGCGTGCCGAGCACCGGGACATCAAAAAGCTGTCCGGCGAGTACGTTGGATGTGCCTTTGCAGCCGCCGATGATAGCGGCTCTTGCGCCGTATATGCCGGAGTCCGGCCCCTGGGCGCGGCGCAGGCCGAATTCCATAACGCCGTCGCCTTTGGCGGCATAGCAGACGCGTGCGGCTTTGGTGGCGATCAGGCATTGGTGGTTTAAAATGTTCAGGACGGCGGTTTCAATTAGCTGCGCTTCCATAATCGGAGCAATGACTTTGATCAAAGGCTCCCTGGGGAAGATGATGCTGCCTTCCGGAATGGCATAAATGTCGCCGGAAAAGGAAAAATCCTTTAAATAGGACAGGAAGTCTTCGTCAAATATGTGCAGGCTCCTCAGATAGGACAGATCTTCGTCCGAAAAGCGCAGATTTTGGATGTAGTCGATGATCTGGTCCAAACCGGCGCAGACGGCATATCCGCTGCCGCTTGGGTTGCTGCGGTAAAACGCGTCAAAGATAACGGTTTCCCGGTTCCGGGATTTGAAATAGCCCTGCATCATGGTCATTTGGTAGAGATCGGTCATCAGGGTCAGGTTTTGTATGCTCATCAGGGGTTCTCCTTTTTTCTTTTTTTCTATTATAGGCTCTGGGGGAGCGGATTGCAATAGGGCGGGGCATCTGTCCTGTTTTTTCTTGCAATCCCGTATGTTGTATGGTACGATAGTTGCGGACGGTATCCAAAGGAACTGTACCACGGCATACATCATTACAATAAAATTTCAGATTCTTATCGGGAAATGGCTGTACCGCGTGGACGGCACATTTAGGGGATAAGGATATTTCATTGTGTGTCTGGACAGGAAATGTGCAGGCTTTTTTTATTTTTGAAACAGACCGTGCTGCGGTAAACAATGCATGAATTTTCCGACATGTGCTGCAGAGATCGGAAGAGCGTCGTGTAGGGAAAGAGTGTGGTACCTTGTG
>CAMSEJ010000075.1 GCA_947057405.1 uncultured Roseburia sp. | reverse complement strand
TCGGGTACGTAAACGGGATACTTTAGAGCCGTTTCATCCTGTCACACAGCGAACGTCGCTTCCCCTGTCCTCTGGCTGATGGAACCTTGCCAACATTGTTCGCTCTAGAGCGTGTTTGAAAAACACATCTGCAAATGTTTCATTCCATACGAATTCTGTTTTTATGATTCCCCCGTATACTTTGCAAATTGTTTTTCAATAATTACAAGCGTATCGGCATACTTTTTCAGTTCTTCTGCAATCTGTTCTTTATCTTCCCGTGTTGTCTTATAAAGGATCCGGTGTTCCATACTGGCCCAAAAATCCATAGAAAGCGTTCGGAATTGTATTTCTACCGGGAAATATTCCATTCCGTCCAGACAGTAAACCGGCACGCCTACAATAATATGGTAGCTGCGGTAGCCGTTTGGCTTGGGATGTCGGATGTAATCGCGTTCCCGGATCACAATCAGGTCCGACTGGAATTTTAAGGTATCTACCAGGCTGTAAATATCTTCCGTAAAGTAACAGATCACACGCAGACCGGCGATATCCTGCAGGTAGTCCTTTGCGTTCATCATCGTCGGTTCTTTTTCTTTTCTCAGAAGCTTGTTCTCAATGCTTTCCTTTTTTTTGATCCGTTCCTGGATGTTATGTATCGGATGGGCGGCGGATTTGTTGTACAGGTTGTGTTCGAGTACATTCAGCCGCGCATGCAGAATTTCCTTTGCATCGGAATAGGGTTGTATAAATGTATAGTATTGCTCGTTCGTCATCGGTAGTATGTTTTTCCTCTTTCTATTGGTCTTAACGTTACTATTATACCTGGGATTTTTAATAAATCTATGCATATAATATGAAACTTTCTTGAGGAAACTATTAAATTTTAAAAAACTTTTTGGAATCTGCCGTCTGGTTTGGTAAGTGGGAGCGGACAGGCACGGTACGGGAAAACAGCAATATATTATGTTAAAAGAAAGAGCAGGAGAACATGAGAATGGAAGAATGTACGCATATACTGGCAAATACCTGCAGCTTTGCCGGAATTCGCCCGATTATGCTGGATTTGCCGTATCCGCCCATTGAGGCAGAGGGAAAAAACAGAAGCTATGCGAATCTGTTAAGCTTTGATTACTGCGGCCCGGTTTCGGAGCTGTCTGCAATTACGCAGTATATCAACAATGAAAACCGTATATCCGGTGAGCTGTGTGCCCCGGCAAAGACGCTTTTGGGGATTGCTTTGGCGGAAATGATGCATTTGCAGAAGCTGGGAGAATTGATTATGCTGCTGGGAGGCACGGTTGATTTTGCGGCAAAGGGGACAAACGGGAGGGGCAGAATGTGGACCCCGGAATACCTGACCATCCCGGAGCATGTCAAAGCAATGATTGCAGCGGACATTGAGTCGGAAAAGGCTGCCGTCAAGCAGTACAGAATGCATATCAGCCAGATTCGGGATCCGCATGTCAATGCCGTTCTGGAGCGGATTATACAGGATGAAGAGTATCATATTATGGTGCTTGGGATTTTACAAAAACAGGTTTGAAGAATCAATGCAGACACAGCAGGCGCACACGATGTGCGCCCTGCTGCATTTGAAGGCTGTCGGGGCAAAATCCACAGGCCCTGGATTTCAGGTTCAAATACGCTTGTTTCTTTAATCCTGCTCTGCCTTCACCGCCCCGGTCTTTATGATAAATTTGACGTTTCCTGCCGTATGGCCCGCCTTGCCGCCGAACGATTCGTATTCCTTCCCGGCGTCCATAACCGCCTGAATGCGGTCCGCCAGTTCCTTTACGTCGCCGTGATAGCTGTTCACCATTTTTTCAATGCCTTCTTCGTCAAATTCCACGATGCCGTCCGCCAGCTCCTTAGAACCGCCGGAAAGCTTTTTCACGCCGTCTGCAAGCTGGTTTTCTCCGTCTGCAAGCTTTGCGGCGCCGCTGTTTAATTCCCCGTTTTTGGAAGCTAAGGTCTGGCTTCCGGTATATAGCTTATCAATCCCTTCGGTCAGAAGCGGCATTTTCCCGGACATTCCCTGCACCGCGTCGTTTAACGCCGACATCCCGCTTACCAGGCTGTGGCCTGAACTGCCGTCTTTTTTCTCAATGCTCTGCGCGGCGGCTTTTTTTGCCTGCTCCGCTCCTTCTATGGCTGCCTGGCCCGCCGCCTGGCCTGCGGCGGTTTTAGCGGCGGCCTTTACGCTTTCCGCCATACCCGTCCCGATACTGCCCTTTGCCTGTTCCGAAATGCCGCGTACCGTAGCTTCCGCGGTCTGCGGTGCGGCTGCTTTGACGGCCTCCGCCGCCGCCTGGCCCGCCCCTCCTGCAACGGACTGCTGCAGGCCTGCGATAGCGGCTTCCGCTGCCGCCTGCCCCGCTGCCTGGCCGTTGCCGTCGTTTGCAATCACATTGGCGCTTGCGGCCGCCGCTAAAATATCCTGCAGCGCCGCCACCTGCTCCGGTGAAAATCCGGCCGCCACCAGCTGGCCCGCCATGCCCGCCGCCTGTTCCGCAATGGCCGCGCGCCCGGCGTCCGAACTGGCATACTGCAGCTGGCCCGCCGCCGTAACGGCTGCGCGAAGCTCATTCATCTGCGCCTGCATTTCTGCGTTCTGCTGCATCTGCGCCGCCGCTGCCTGCGCCGCCTGTGCCGCAATCTGCCCGGCCTGCGCGTTTGCGGCGTCTGCCGCCTGCTGCCTGACTGCGGCAAGGCTTGCGTCCGAAGTAAGCGTTTCGGCAAACTGCATTTCTGCCTGCTCCTTAATCTGCCGGTAGCCCTGCGGATTTGCGTTGTCTGCAAACTGCGCGTCTACAGCCGCCTGCGCCGCTGCCTGTGCCGTCTCAAAAGCGGCGGCTTTTTCTTTCTTTCCCATCGGCGTATTTAAGGCTTCGTCCAGTGTTTTTACCCCTTGGCTGAGCGTCTGCACGCTGGACGCCAGATCGGAAACCCCGCTGATTAGCGTCGCGGACTGCCCCTTTAACGTGCCGATTCCGTCCGCCAGTGTTTTGGCTCCGTCCGTATACGCCGCAATTCCGCCCTGCAGGGAAGAAACGCCGTCCGAAAATTCTCCCATTTTTCCGTCCAATGTCAAAAGCCCGTCTGAAAGCTCCCCGGAGCCGTCTTTTAATTGTTCCACTGCATCGGTTAAATCCTCTATTTTCCCGTCAAGTTCGGATAAATCCAGCGATTTTGCACCCATAAGCTCAGAACCGCCCATCACAACCGTCATTGTCATATCCAGGGAAAATTCTTTTACATCCGCCGTTACCTCTACATATTCCGGTATGGAAACGTCGTCGGAAAAATCACGGTCTTTTACACGCAGGCTTTCTTTTAAGCCCGGCATGGCGACGCCGAATACCATATTTTTATCGCCGTTTGTGACGACCTTGCCGTTTGTTACCGTTACGTTGGTAAAGCTGTCGTCCAAAAGCATTCCGGACGCTACGGTAAACGGCACGTAGATATCGCCTTTTTTCTCATGGTTGGTATAGTCAAAACGGATGGTCACCCGGCCGCTTTTGCCTGCCAGTTCGTCGGCGGACACTTCTTTGCCGTCCAGGTAATACGTTATTTTTTCCGTAACCGGCGCCTGCTTGTTTGTTTTTCCCTGATAATAAATATCGCTGCCTTTTGCGTTCCAGTTTAATACCGATCCCGTCTGCTCAAATGTTTCGGTTCCTTTGACGTTTTCGATCTCCGTTAAATCCGACGCGTCCTCTAATAGTTCTTTGCCCTCCGGATTTTTGAGCCATTCGCTTACAATGGTCTGTTCCGGCTTTCCGGTCGGATCGGCAATGATATAAACGGTTTCTTCTTTGCCGACCGGCCGGGCGTCGGAAGCGGTTTCTTCTTTTATCAAATCCGCCAGGGCGAGATCGCCGCCGTCTTCTTTTTGTTCCTGTTCCCCGGATTTGGCGTTGTTCTGCAAATCCGGATCTTCCGCTTTTTCCTGCGCAACGGCAGGAGCGCATCCCGGTTCGCTTTTGGCAGCGTATACGCGGCAGGCGGTGGAAGCGCCGCCTGTAACGGCTATAATAAGGACTCCGGCAATGACGCGGATCGCGTACTTGTTTTGAAAGGTTGCTTTTAATTTTTCTAATTTCATAATGATTTCCTCCTGAACATATATTTTGATTGATTTTTATTGCAAATGGTTAAGCTTTTACATCGTTTGACATGGCAATTCTTTTCGGACGCCTGTTTTTGGACTCCTTACTGCGAAAACCCGCGCTGCTGCGGATAATGACGCCGTCGAATACCATAAACATTGCCGGCAGCGCCAGCGCCACCACAAACAAACTGATGACGGCCCCTCTTGCCAGCAGGGTACAGAGGGAACTTATCATATCAATACTGGAATACAAGCCGACGCCAAACGTCGCCGCAAAGAAGCTGAGCGCACTGACGAACACCGACTGCAGGGAGCTTGTGAGCGCCGCCGTAACCGCTTCTTTTTTGTCTGCGCCGCGGCTGCGTTCCCGTTTATATTTATTGGTCATCAGGATTGCATAATCTACGGTCGCGCCCAGCTGGATGGTTCCGATTACAATTGATGCGATAAACGGCAGCACCGTTTTTGTATAATACGGGATTCCCATATTGATAAAAATCCCGAATTCAATGACCAAAACCAGAATGACCGGCAGGGAAACCGATTTTAACACCGCCGCGATAATTAAGAAAATCAATACGATGGAAACGACGCTGACTACCTTAAAGTCCCGGTCGGTAATCGTAATCAAATCCTGCGTGCAGGGCGCTTCCCCAATCAGCATTGCCGTGGGATCATAGTGTTTGATAATTTTGCGGATGGCGTCGCACTGTGCGTTTACCTCGTCCGTCCCGGTCTTATATTCCGACATGACATAAATCATCTGATACGTGCCGTTGTCTAATAACTCCCGGATATGCTCCGGCGCCAGTTCATCCGGTACAAGCGGCCCCGTTACGGCGTCTAACCCAAGCGCCAGCTTTACGCCCTTTACCTGCTGCAACTCTTTTTCCATCCGGTACGCTTCTTTTTCGGAAAGGCCGCTGTCGGCCAAAATCACATGGGTTGCGCCCATATCAAACCGGGATTCGAGGGTATTGCCCGCCTCCACGCTTTCCAGGTGCTCCGGCAGCGTGCCGACCAGATCGTAATATACCTCATTGTGATTCTGCGCATAGTACATCGGCCCGATCAGCAGGGCAAACAGCGCCAGAAACACCGGATAATGCCGGACAATCAACGCCCCTATTTTTCCGACGTCCGGAATGAAGGGCTTATGCTTTGTCCGTTCCAGCCATTTATCCATCACAAGTATCATTGACGGCAGAATCGTAACACAGCCGAGTACGCCAAACACAACGCCCTTAGCCATGACAATTCCCAGATCCTTCCCAAGCGTAAACGTCATAAAGCACATGGCAAGGAACCCCGCGACCGTCGTAATCGAACTGCCCACGACAGAGGACACCGTCTGCGAAATCGCATGCGCCATGGCGCGCTGTTTATCCCCCGGATACTGTTTTTGATTCTCCCCGTAGCTGTGCCACAGGAAAATGGAATAATCCATCGTAACCGCAAGCTGCAGTACCGCCGCAAGCGCCTGGGTGATAAAGGAAATCTCGCCTGCAATCCGGTTTGTACCCAGGTTATACAGAATCGCCATCCCGATGCTCAAAAGGAACACCAGCGGGATCAGGTAAGAATCCATTGTCAGCGCCAGCACCAGCGCGGATAAAAGCGCCGCAAGCGCCACATAAACAAGCGCCTCGCTGTTGCAGATTTTTTTGATATCCAGCACAACCGCCGACATGCCGCCAAGCAGGCAGTTCCGATCCGTTAAGCCGCGGATTTCTGAAATCGCATCTAACGTCTCGTCCGCCGACATCGACGTATCAAACGTTACAATCAAAAGGGAGCTTCCCGTCTCCGCATTCTGCAGCGTCTCTTTGATATCCCCCGGAAGCAAATCCATCGGGACGGACAAATCCGCGATTGAGCCGTACCAGATGACGTCCTTCACATGGGCAACTTCTTTCAGTTCCCCTTCCAGGGTACTGATTTCCCGGTTCTGCATTCCGGACACCACGCACAGCGAAAACGCTCCCGTGCCAAACTCTTCTAACAAAATATCCTGCCCCTGCATCGTCTCAATGTCCCCGGGAAGATAGGAGAGGATGTCGTAATTGATCCTGGTGTGCAGGTATCCCCATACAGCAGGGATTAGCAGCAGAACGCTCAGGATTAAAATCGGTATACGGAATGCCACTACTTTTTTACCTAATTGATTCATATTCCCGCCTCATCTCTTTTCTTATTTTTTACAAGACGCAGTATATAAAAAAAGACCGCATATGGGAATATGCAGTCTTAGCCGTCTGTTTGGATTGGGATACAAAAAAGCGAAACTGTATACCGCTCCAAACACACCTGTTAAATTGTATCACAGCCCTTTTGTATGATCCGGGCAGAAAAAATGTTCTCCTCCTATTCGTTCCTTCGCGGAAACAGCACCTCCTCCATCGAATGCCGCATCACATAATCATAAATTTCAGCCAGCTCTTTTGCCGTAATTGCCATTCCGCTTTTGATCCACACAATGACCACCGAACACATTGACTGCGCATAATACTCCGCAATCCGCTCCGCGGTCAGCCATTTAAACTCCCGGATTACGGCCGCTTCACCCTGCTGCATAATCTCAAGCAGCACCCGCTTCACGCAGGTTCTGGCAAGAAGCTCAAAAGAAAACTGTCCCTCTAAACGCGCCGCCTGCATGTAAAACCCGCGTTCCTTCCCGATGTTGGTAAACAGCAGCAAAAGCGCCTCGTTTACCATCCGGTTTTCAAGCAGCGGACGGATTGGCTCAAGCAGCTCCGTGTAGATAATCTGTTCTAACAGCTCGTACTTATCCTGAAAATGATTGTAAAACGTCGGCCGAATCACACCCGCCCCGTCGGTAATTTCTTTTATGGTAATTTTCTCAATCGGATTGTGCAAAGCCAGCTCTTTAAAGCTTTTTATCAGCAAACGGTCCACATCCTGTTTCCCCTGCACCGTATCCATTCCCCCTTATTTCCGATTTAATATCATCCCGTCTAAATTTTTTAAAATCCGCCGCAGGAAAAACAGCGCTACCGCAAATGCCGCAATTTCCGCAATCGGAAACGAAAACCACACCGCCGTCAGGTTTCCGGTCAGGGAAAGCAGATAAGCCATCGGGATCAGAACCACAAGCTGCCGGATCACCGACAAAAGCAGGCTGTATTTTCCTTTTCCAAGTCCCTGGAACACGCCGCTTCCCACAATGGAAATCCCTGCAAACACATAGCTTACGGACAATATCCGAAGCGCCGGAACACCGATGATAAGCATCTGCCCGGAGGCGTTAAATAACCGCAAAAGCTGCGCCGGAATGACTTCTGCCGTCAAAAGCCCTGCGGTCATAATGATCACGCCGACAATCATGCTGCTTTTCATGGCCTTGACAATCCGCTCCTTATATCCGGCTCCGAAATTGTAAGCTACAATCGGAATCAACCCGTTATTCATCCCGAACATCGGCATAAAAATAAAGCTCTGCAGTTTAAAATACACGCCGAACACTGCTGCTGCGGTTGAAGTAAATGAAAGCAGAATCCGGTTCATGAAAAAAGTCATAACCGAACCGATCGACTGCATTAAAATCGCAGGCACCGCTTCCCCGTAAATGTGCTTTAACGTCACGGGATCCGGCCGCATCCCGCGCACCGACAGGCGGATTTCATGATTCACCTTCTGATTGTATACAAAACCGAACACCATAGCCACAATCTGTCCGAGCACCGTAGCCGCCGCTGCGCCCGCAATCCCCATTTTGGGAAATCCGAACAGCCCGAATATTAAAATCGGATCAAACACCAGGTTAATTACGGCGCCTGTCGTCTGCGTGATCATGGTACAGACGGTACGCCCGGTTGCCTGTAAAAGCCGCTCGGAGCAAAACTGCCCGTACATCCCGAAGCTGAACGCCGTACAGATAAAAAGGTATATTTTCCCATATGCAATAATTTCCGGTATATCGGTCTGCATCCGAAAGTAAGTTTCCGAAAACAGAAGTCCGATTACCAAAAAAAGCAGGTAATTGCAGACGGCCAGAAAGACAGAATTGTTTGCCGCCTGATTTACTTCCTGAAACCGTTTTTCACCCAGCCTTTTTGACAAAAGTGCATTGACGCCCACTCCGGTTCCGGCTGCCACCGCTATCATAAAGTTCTGCATCGGGAATGCCAGCGAAACGGCCGTAAGCGCATATTCGTCAATCCGTGCCACAAAAATACTGTCTACGATGTTGTAAAGCGCCTGCACCAGCATCGAAATGACCATTGGCAGGGATATGTTGACCAGCAGCCGGTTCACCGGCATCGTTCCCATTTTGTTCTCTGTCTGTGCTTCCATGTTCCTGTTCCTCTCTAATCGTATGATTCGTCAAACTCCACCATTACAAAATATCCCTTCGGCGTCTCTTCAATGCCTACGACTTTGCCCTCCGTCGACTTTAGCCGTTCTGCTGCCGTGTAATTTGCAGACATGGCATATGCCTTCCCCAGAGTATAATAATAAGAACCGGGGAGTTTTCCTTCCGTTACCGGAAGGATGTCTCCGGCCTTTAACAGCCCCATACGCTCCATTTTAAATTCCATACGCCGCATTGTTACAAATCCCTTTCCTCAATAACCTCCGACTCAATTGCGTCCCATTCCTGCATGCCGCGTTTTACGTTTCGTGCCGTTTTCTGTATCCGGCTGATGATAAAGAGAAGGGAAACCCCGTCATAAACCAGCGCCACGCCTACCAGCGTAAGCGTCATGGAAATTATCCCGAAGCAGTCCACAATACAGGCCAGTCCAAGCCCCATGCCAAAGACTGCCAGAATCAGAAGCGACCACCACTGCAGATAGCCGCCGCGCTTTGCCTCAAGCGCGTACCGGAATGCCTGCAGTCCGTGTACAAACAGTACAACGCCGATTCCGATTAAAAGCATATTCTGGATGCTGTCCGGTTTCAGGAAAATCCAGATGCCGATAACAAACAGAACCAGGCCGAGCGGCAGATTTAAGCTGTTTTTCGCTTCGGATTCCATAATATAGCTGATCACGCGGACCGCGCCCAGAACGGCAATGACGACTGCGATTGCCTGGCATGCAATGGTAGTAACCTGTACCGGCCAGAGGATCAGGACAATGCCGAACGTAATGCAGGCGGCAGCATTGATAATAGCGTCTATTTTGATACGTTTTAAAAAATCCTTCATAGTGCAGTTTCTCCTTTTGTGTTTTTTTCGGCAGCTTCCGGCGGATATTATGGTTCGACCAGTATTGACGGCAGGGCAATTTCACTGTACTGCGTCGATATCATTTTCCCAGATCGGAAGAGCACACGTCTGAACTCCAGTCACATGGCATG
>CAMSEJ010000074.1 GCA_947057405.1 uncultured Roseburia sp. | reverse complement strand
TGCGCAGAGAGCGGGCAGCCATGGGGAACACGATTACGGGGACACCTATGTGGAAATCAATCTGACGGCGCAGCATTTGTTTTTTTATAAGAACGGCTCGCTTGTCGTGGAATCCGATTTCGTGTCCGGAAATGCATCCAAAAATTATGATACACCGACGGGGATTTACGGGCTGACCTATAAGGAGCGGGACGCCACCCTGCGGGGAGAGGATTATGCCTCCAAAGTTACATACTGGATGCCGTACTGCAACAACGTGGGAATGCATGACGCTTCCTGGCGGAGCAGCTTCGGCAGCAATATTTATAAAACCAGCGGTTCGCACGGATGCGTCAACCTGCCGGCAAGTGCGGCAAAGGCGATTTTTGACAATATCGAAGAGGGCGACGCAGTGCTGGTTTATACCCTGCCCGGTACCGAAAGCCCTGCGGCGGTAGCGCAGGAAGCTGCCCAGGTGGTAAACCTGATCAACGCAATCGGGGAAGTGACGCTTGAAAGCGAGCCTGCCATTGCGGCGGCAAGAAACCAGTATAACCTGCTGTCGGAAGCCGGGCGGGCGCAGGTACCCAATTATGATGTTCTGGCGGCGGCGGAAGCGCAGCTTGCCGCGTTGAAAGCGCAGCTTATGCCGGAACCGCAGGGGGAATAAGACAGCCTTTTGGAAGGAGGATCATTGTGAATGACTGGCAAACCAGAACCAGAATGCTGATCGGCCAGGCTGCCTGCGAGGCGCTTTTTGGGTCGCATGTGGCGGTTTTTGGCATCGGCGGCGTGGGCGGCTATGTGTGCGAGGCGCTTGTGCGCAGCGGAATCGGCGCATTTGATTTAATTGACAGCGATACGGTATCCCGTTCCAACATCAACCGTCAGATCATAGCCACCACAAAAACAATCGGCCGCTATAAAGTGGATGTGATGAAGGAGCGTATGCAGGAAATCAACCCCGCAGTGACCGTCAATACGCACCGTTTATTTTTCCTTCCGGGAAACGGGGCGGATGTTCCGTTTGACCGGTACGATTATATCGTGGATGCCGTTGATACCGTAACCGCCAAGCTGGCGCTGATTGAAGCGGCGGCAAAGGCGCAGGTTCCTATTCTAAGCTGTATGGGCGCAGGCAATAAACTGGAGGCAGGGGAATTTAAGGTCGCCGATCTTTACGATACCAGGGTCTGCCCGCTGGCAAGGGTCATGCGGCGTGAATTAAAAAAGCGCGGCATTCCGAAATTAAAGGTCGTATACTCCGAAGAAATTCCGCTCATTCCGCAGGCAGACAACGCCGGCGAAAAGCCGGTTCCGGGAAGCATTGCCTTTGTTCCGTCTGCCGCAGGCATTCTGGCTGCCCAGGAAGTCGTAAAAGATTTAATTTTCACTTGTAATCCCGGTGAAAATCCGTTAAAATAAAACAGCGGCTTTTGCCGCAGCTGTAAAACGGCATTGAGGCACTCCCGGAATCGGAAGAGGAAAGGAGTAGATTGTAATATGAAAATACGGATTTGGGCAGGCGTATGCCTGCTGGCGTTTCTGATATCGGGCTGCGGCGGGTCAGATTCCTATTTTGATAAGGCGAAATCCGATACGCAGCAGGTGTGGGATACCGCGGAAAGCACGCAGACCGTGCTGCAGGAAAAAGACGGGCAGAACGAGGAGTGTTATGTCCATGTCTGCGGAGCCGTCGCACAGCCGGGTGTCTATAAGCTTCCCGCAAAAAGCCGCATATACGAAGCGGTGGAGATGGCGGGCGGCCTGCTTGAGACGGCGTGTTTTGACAGCGTCAATCAGGCAGAGGAGATTACGGACGGGCAGATGGTGAAAATTCCCACGCAGGAGGAAGCGGCGCAGCCGAATGTGCAGGATGCAGGCGGCACGGAAGACGGGCGTATCAATCTGAATACGGCGGACGAGACGCAGCTGATGGAGCTGCCCGGGATCGGCGCTTCCAAAGCAAAGAGCATTCTTTCGTACCGCGCCGAACAGGGCGGGTTTTCCTCCATAGAAGAAATCAAAAATATTACAGGTATCAAGGAAGGGGTCTATTCAAAAATCAGGGATTACATAACGGTAAATTGAGGTGTTGAAATGGCAAAAAAAGTTCTCGTAGTGGATGATGAAAAGTTAATCGTAAAAGGAATCCGTTTCAGCTTGGAGCAGGACGGTATGGAGGTAGAATGCGCCTATGACGGCGAAGAGGGACTTAAGCTGGCGAAGGAGCGGGAATACGATCTGATCCTTCTCGATATTATGCTGCCCAAAATGGACGGCTTTGAAGTATGCCAGCATATCCGTGAATTCTCCAGCGTACCGATTGTCATGCTGACCGCAAAAGGCGACGATATGGATAAGATACTGGGGCTGGAGTACGGCGCAGACGATTATATTACAAAGCCGTTTAATATCCTCGAGGTCAAAGCACGGATTAAGGCGATTATGCGCCGTGTCACCGCCGGCAGGCCCAAGGTGGAAAAGCCTTCCGTGGTAGAAAGCGGCGATCTGAAAATGGACTGCGAGAGCAGGCGCCTTTATGTCAAAGGCAGGGAAATCAACCTGACTGCCAAGGAATTTGACCTGCTTGAGCTTCTGGTAACCAATCCCAACAAGGTATACAGCCGGGAACGCCTTTTGAATCTGGTCTGGGGATACGAATACCCGGGCGATGTCAGGACCGTTGACGTGCACGTCAGGCGGATGCGCGAGAAGATTGAGAGCAATCCAAGCGAGCCGCGGTATGTCCACACCAAATGGGGCGTGGGATACTATTATCAGGGATAATGCATAAAGGGGCGGATATGTCAAAGAAAAAGTTTCTGGAATTTATCAAAAGCTTCCGGATCCGGTTGTTTTTGCTGTTTTTAGCCGTCGGGATTCTGCCGACGGCCGTGCTGCGCGCCGGGATTCTGCAGTCCTACGGGAAGAAGGCGGTATCCAACCGGGGCGTTGACGTATTGGGCCAGGCAAAGGTACTGTCTAACCAGATCATTTTAAATAATTATTTAAAGGATCCTTCTATCGAAACCATCAATTCCCAGATCGGGCAGCTTTCCAATATCTATGACGGGCGCATTATGGTCATTGACGACAATTTTAAAATCATACAGGACACGTATGGGCTTGATACCGGCAAAACCATCGTATCCGAAGAGGTGATGCGCAGCTTTCGGGGCGAGGAAATTTCCAAGCACGACTCGGAGAATGGCTACATTGAAATGACGGTTCCGCTGGCGGATCTTGAAAGCAAGGAAATCGTCGGCGTTTTGCTGGTCAGCGTATCGACGGACGGCATCCTGCTCAACCAGGTTTACCTGGAAAACAGCGCGCGGATTATTGAGATTGCATGCGCCATGGTCGTGGTTTTAATTGCGGCATTTCTGGCGAGAAGGCTGGCAAAGCCATTTTGCAAGATGGCGGACGAGATCTTTGAAATCCAGAGCGGATTTAAAACGCGGCTGGATATCCATGACTATACGGAGACGGAAGCCGTCTGCGTCCGCTTTAACCAGCTGTTTGCGAGGATGAAGGTCATTGACGAATCGCGGGAGGAATTTGTATCAAACGTTTCCCACGAATTAAAGACGCCGCTGACGTCGATGAAGGTACTGGCGGATTCGTTAAACGGGCAGGAGGATGTCCCGGTGGAGCTGTACCGGGAATTTATGAGCGACATCGGCAATGAAATCGACCGCGAAACAAAGATTATCAACGATCTGCTTTCCCTGGTCAAAATGGATCGATCCGCAGCCGACTTAAATATTTCGAGCGTAAATATCAATGAACTGATGGAGCTGATTTTAAAACGTCTGCGGCCGATTGCGAACCGGCAGCATATCGAGCTGGTGCTTGAGAGCTTCCGCCCGGTCAGCGCGGAGGTAGACGAGGTGAAGCTGACGCTTGCCATTACCAACCTGGTGGAGAATGCCATCAAATACAACAAACCGGACGGGTGGGTGCATGTGTCGTTAAACGCGGATCATCAGTATTTTTATATCAAGGTGGAGGACAGCGGCATCGGCATTCCGGAAGACGCGCTGGAGCATATCTTTGAGCGGTTTTACCGGGTAGACAAGTCCCATTCCAGGGAAATCGGCGGCACGGGCCTTGGGCTTGCGATTGCGCGCAATTCCATACTGATGCACCGGGGCGCCGTCAAGGTGTTCAGCACGGAGGGAGAGGGGACGATTTTTAATGTCCGCATTCCCCTCATATATATTGCATCGTAGGAGGAACGAAGATGAAAGCAGTACGGCTTTTGGGCGTTATGCTGGTGGCTGCCCTTGGCGTTTTTTTTGCCGCGGGATGCGGCAGGAGCAGCGACGGGGAGGGTGCATACGAGGTCTATTATCTGAATAAAGAAGGTACCAAAATCGTCCCGGTATCCTGCGGTTTTTCGGCCGGGCCGGACAGCTCGCAGGAAGATATCGGGAAGCTTTTGGAGCAGCTTTCCGCGGACCCGGAAGATACGGAATATAAGCCTGCCATTCCGGAACACGTAAAGGTAATTGACTGTGTATTGGAGGAGACGCTTCTGACCCTGTATTTTAACGAAGAATACGGCAGCATTGACCGGATTACGGAGCCGTTGGTCCGGGCGGCAATCGTGCGGACGATGACGCAGGTGGAGGGCGTGGAATGCCTGACATTTTTTGTCGGGGATGCGCCTTTGGCCGACCGGGACAAAACCCCGGTCGGCGTTATGACCAACGACAGCTTTGTGGAGAACCCGGGAGAACAGATAAATTCCATCCAGTCCGCCACGCTGACGCTGTATTTTTCCAATCAGGAAGGTAACGGTCTGATTGCCGAAAAGCAGGACATACATTACAGCAGCAATATTTCTATGGAAAAGCTGGTCATGGAGCGTCTGCTTTTAGGTCCGGAGGGCGCGGACGCAAAGTCTGCCATTCCGGAAGGGACAAAGCTAATTAACGTATCGGTGTCCGACGGCGTATGCTTTGTCAGCTTAGACGAAGCGTTCCGCAACCAGGATTACAATGTCGAGGAGCCTGTCGTCCTTTATTCGATTATCAATTCGCTGTCAGAGCTTTCTACGGTCAACAAAGTGCAGGTATCCGTCGGTGGGGATACCAGCGGCGTTTACCGGGACAGCTTTGCACTTGACGAGCTGTATGAAAGGAATCTGGATTATGTTGCGGAGGAATAAAAAAGGAGGGGTGCACACTGTTGTATCAACGCAAACTGGCATCGTTCTCGGCGGCATTTGTAGGCGGTGCCGCTGCGGCGGAATACGGATTGCTTCCGTTTTTTTACGGTATCTTTATTCCGGCTTTGGCCTGCTTTGCCGTTTTAGCAGGCAGGCGGGAAAAGCCGCCGTCTTGTTCGGTCAGATGTTTTTTGGCTGTACTGGCCGCTGCCGCGTTCTGCGGGAGCGGGCTTGGCACAGCCCGCCGGGCGTACACGGCCGCGTGCGAATCGCGGCTGGACGGCGGCGGGGAATGCCTGCTTTTGGGAACTGTCTACAGCAAACAGCAGGATACCGGGTCCTTCCGGTATTATCTGAAAAAATGCAGGGTACGTCAAAACGGAACCGAGTATCCCTGCGGCAATGTCTTGGTTTATCTTGAAATCTCGGATTATTCAATCGGTGAAATCCTCTTATTAAATG
The DNA here is from genome assembly GCA_947057405.1 of uncultured Roseburia sp. Classification (GTDB taxonomy): domain Bacteria; phylum Bacillota; class Clostridia; order Lachnospirales; family Lachnospiraceae; genus Roseburia_B. The sequence continues at coordinate 3,811 of CAMSEJ010000074.1, read as the reverse complement.
CAGACGTCAGGCTTTTTTCGCGGGCGCGAAACGAGGGCGGCTATGACGAACGGAGTTATTACCACAGCTTAAATATCTTATGCGCCGCTTACGCAAAAAAAGCCGATGCCGTATACGGCAGGCCGGATGCCTTCCGCGAATGGCTCTATGCGGTAAAAGAAAAGTGGAAAGAAAGCTACGGGTCTGCCATGCCGAAAGCCGACGCAGGCATCTTAACCGCAATGGTGCTCGGCGACAAAAGCAGTCTGGACGCCGACCGCAAACAGCTCTACCAAAATGCAGGCATCAGCCATTTTTACAGCATATCCGGCCTTCATATTTCCATGCTCGGCATGGCATGTTACGTGTTCTTAAAAAAACGCGGCATCCCCTGCACCGTCTCGTGTGTCCTTGCTTCGGCGTGGATTTTGGGCTACGGGCAGCTCATTGGCTTTGGTATTTCCGCGTCCCGCGCGATCGGCATGTTTTTGCTGCAGATGTACGCAAAGTGCCGGAGCAGAAGCTATGACGCACCGACGGCGCTTGCCTTTCTGGCGGCCCTTCTTACCGCCCGGAATCCGGCGGTTTTACGAAACGCCGGATTCCTGCTTTCGTTTGGCGCAGTTGCGGGTGTTTTGGCGGCGGGGTATCTGCAGGAACTGTTCGGCTCCCAAAGAGAGCCTGTCCGTGCGGGCATACGCGCCGGGATTTTTGAAGCGCTCCTGGTAAGCGCCTGTATCCAGATAATGACGATTCCCGTCGTGTGCGGCTTTTTTTATGAGGTTTCCGTATACGCGGCTGTCGTGAACCTGCTGGTACTGCCGTGTATGGGTGTTCTGCTGGGGATAGGGATTTTGGGCGGCGTAACCGGCTGCCTGTTCCCGTTTGCCGGCAGGCTTATGCTCTATCCGTGCCATCTGCTGTTTCTCCTGCTGGAAACGGCCTGCGGAGCCGTCCTGAGCCTGCCGGGCGCCGTTTTGATAACGGGCAGGCCCAGTCCGGCTTTGATTGTTTTGTGGTATGGATGTATTGTGCTGGGTATGATCTTAGTCGGAAGCGGAATGCGTGTACGGGAGGCTGTCTGCGGATTGCCGCCGGTTTTCTTTCCCCTGTTCTTTTTTGCGCTTCTTCTTGCAGTCCGGTCCGTTCCCGGGTTTGAAATCAATCTGCTTGACGTGGGGCAGGGGGACGGCATCTGTATTTTTCCGGGAGACGGTACGGCGCTTCTGATAGACGGCGGCAGTACGGACGTAAAAAATGCAGGGACATACCGCATTCTTCCCTTTTTAAAATGCCGCGGCATCCGGCGCGTGGATTATTGGTTCGTAAGCCACTGCGACGCGGATCATATAAACGGGCTGTGTGAGCTGATGGAAGCGGGCTATCCGATAAAGCATCTGGTTGTATCGGAATACATGCCGGACGATACGGCGTCTTGCAGACTGAAAAAACTCGCGTCCCGGCATGGGATTCCGGTACTTAAAATGGGAGAAGGCGACGCCGTAAAAGGCAAAAAGGGAGGCTGGGCGATAAGAAGCCTGTCGCAGAAAGCGGATGCCGCGCAGGGGGACCGCAATGCGGCGTCGCTTGTACTCTTATACGAAAGCCCGGCGTGCAGGGCGTTTTTCGGCGGCGATATCGGAACGGAACAGGAAGAGAGGCTGCTTGCACAGGGGGCGCTCAAGAAGACGGAGATTTACAAAGCATCCCATCACGGATCGGATACATCGAACGGGAGCAAAATGCTGCAGGCCCTAAAGCCGGATATTGCGGTGATTTCATGCGGGCGGTACAATTCCTACGGGCATCCGGGCAAGAGGGCGGTGCGGAATATGAAACAGGCGGGGGCTGAGGTTTATGAAACAAAGGAAGGGGGCCAGGTGAAAATTTCGGATAAAGGGGTCCGGCAAATTTTTCCTTGAGCCGTTTGCGCTTTTTATGTTAAAATACCCCTATGAAAACAATAGATGAAGACATCAAAACCGGAAATTTTAAAACATGCTATCTGCTCTATGGCAAAGAAGCTTACTTAAAAAAGCAATACAGGGACAAACTGCTGCATGCAATGGCAAAAGAAGGGGATACCATGAATGTTTCATCCTATGAAGGGAAGGATGTAAACCCCGCAGAGCTCATTGATTTGGCCGAAACGCTGCCCTTTTTTGCCGAACGCAGAGTGATTTTGGTCCAGGAAAGCGGTTTCTTTAAAAAATCGGGTGAAGCGCTGGCGGATTATCTGAAAGAGATGAATCCGACTACCTGCTTTATTTTTGTGGAAACCGAGGCGGATAAACGCACAAAGCTGTTTAAAGCCGCCGTAAAAGCCGGGACGGCCGCAGAGTTCGGGGAGCAGAAGCAGGGGCTTTTGACACGCTGGGTTCTGGGCAGGCTTTCAAAAGAGAAAAAGAAGATTACAGAAGAAACCCTGCGGGTATTTTTCAATCGTACCGGCACTGACATGAGTACGATTGACCGTGAGCTGGAAAAGCTGCTGTGCTACACGCTGGATAAAGAAGTGATCGAATCGTCCGATGTAGAGGCTGTCGTAACGGAACGCATCGAAAATAAAATTTTTGAGATGGCAGACGCAATCTCCGTCCAAAACCAGAAACGTGCGCTGGAGCTTTATTACGGGCTTCTGGCATTAAAAGAAGCGCCGATGCGCATTTTATACCTTTTGACCAGACAGTTTCGGATACTTCTGGAGGTTGGGGAGCTGGTGGGGAAGGGGTACGCGGGCCGTGATATTGCGGGAAAAGTCGGCGTGCCGGAATTTGCGGCGCGTAAATACGTACAGCAGGCAAGGGGATTTTCGGGAGCGCTGCTGACGGAAGCGCTAAAAGAAGGCGCGGCAGTCGAAGAAGCCGTAAAGGGTGGGAGGCTTTACGACAAGCTTGCCGTAGAGCTGATGATCATCCGTTACAGCAAAAAAATATAATTTGGTTATATTGCATAATAAAAAAGCCTTGAAATTCTGCGAATTTTACCGAAATTTGCCGAACCTGGCAAAATTATTAAAAAATCTTCGTCATATGGCATAATTTTTCTTGTCAAAGGGTTTGCCTTATGTTATAATTCGTTTTGTAAAAAGGTTCGGCTTTTGATCGGGCTACATAAAAAGGAGGATATTAAAAATGAAAAAGAAAGTTGTAGCAGTACTTTTGTGTGCTGCAATGTCAGCATCTATGTTTGCAGGTTGCGGAAATGGCGGAGCCGACGCTCCGGCAGAAACTCCGGCAGATAATGTACAGGACGATGTTTCCTTAGATACCGAGGCTCCGACGACAGATGATGTTGACGCAGAAACTCCGGCAGACGAAGGCGACGACGCTTCTACAGCAGATTTAAGTGATGCAAACGTAGCAGTTTTCTATTATACGTATTCTGATACGTATATTGCATCCGTTCGTGCTGCATTGGATGCGAAACTGGATTCACTCGGCGTTACCTATCAGGATTTTGACGCGAACAGCAACCAGACGACACAGAATGAACAGATTGATACCGCTATCCAGACAGGCGCTGACCTGTTAATCGTTAACATTGTAACATCCGGTTCCGTAGATGCTTCCCAGCAGATCGTGGACAAGGCAAACACTGCAGGCATACCGGTTATCTTCTTCAACCGTGCGGTAGAAGGCGACGAAGACGAAGGAAAGGTACTTGGCAGCTATGACAAGTGCGCATTCGTAGGAACCGATGCTCCGGAAGCAGGCCATATGCAGGGGCAGATGATTGGTGAGTATCTGCTGGAGAATTACGATACCGTAGACTTAAACGGCGACGGAGATCGGAAGAGCACACGTCTGAACTCCAGTCACATGGCATGATC
>CAMSEJ010000073.1 GCA_947057405.1 uncultured Roseburia sp. | reverse complement strand
CAAGGTACCACACTCTTTCCCTACACGACGCTCTTCCGATCTGATGAAATGTATTTTCTGGAAAGCTTTGATCAGGGGAGCTTAATGCGTAAATACGTTTCCGATGCCGTTCTGTATCAAAAAATCATCGAACGGTACGAAGCCGGCAAGGGAACCGAAAATTTGTTTTTCATGGGGATTACGATGCAGAACCATGGAGGATATACAGACATTTATGATAACTTTGAACACGACACCTACTGCATCAACGCCCGGTTTTCCGACGTGAACCAGTACCTTTCCCTGGTACGGCAGTCGGATCTGGCAATTGAACGTTTGATCCGTTATTTTTCCAATGTAGAAGAGCCGGTTGCCATTTGCTTTTTCGGCGACCACCAGCCCAGCCTGAACAGCACGTTTTACCGGCGGCTGAACGGGAAGGGAATGTCGGGGCTTACGCTGGACGAGCTGGAGGAATTTTTCGAGGTTCCGTTTTTTATCTGGACAAATTATCAAAGCGAGAGCCGGACGGTGGAACGCACCAGCTTAAATTTCTTATCTACTCTGCTTTTGGAAAAGGCAGAAATCCCGCTTCCGGCTTATCAGCAGTTCTTAGCCGAGCTGATGGAGCATATCCCGGCAATGAATGCCCGGGCGTATTATTCGACGAATCAGGGGAAATACGTGCATTACGGAAGAGGGGCAATTGAAGAAGAAGGGTGGATTGAACGGTATCGGATCCTGCAGTATAACGGGCTGTTTGACGGGAAGAACCGGAGTGAACTGTTTTTTGGAAGGTAAGGCAGACGCGCAGATTACCCGGCGGGGGCTATCCGGTTCTCCCCGCCTTCCGGGCTGCCGAAACTGCATGCGGCACTGCTTTCATTGATTATAATGAGCCTTTCCTTCTTTTGCGGCAAAAACATACCAATTACCATCCGTTAATTGAATCTCAATCGTTCCCTCAGCCAAACCATACTGATAGTCATAGCCTTTTCCGAAATTGCTCTGATTATCTTCTGTCGGTACTTCAGAGCCGGAACATTCTGAAGTGATTTGCCCATCCATATTTCCGCAGCGGTCATTAATAGAACTTTTATTGCCAGTATCATAATAAACAATGCCATTTACCATTACGCAAGGGCAAATATCCCCTCCGGTTTTATCCATATCTGTATCATTGACAGAAACATCCATTCCTATTCCATTTACATCTGAAGCATTCCTTTTCGTTGACCTGTCCCCACAACCAACAATATTAAACATACCTACTGCTAATATAAGGACTGTTATGACACATTTTTTCACACTGCCTCCCCCATTCCTCAATCACTTTAATATTATAGTTCCTTTCCCATTCAGAACCGCCCCATTCTCAAAGACGGCTTACTGCATAATGTGACGATTTCAATTAAGAATTAATCTTAGAGCGAACAATGCTGGCAAAGTTCCGTCAGCCAGAAGACAGGGGATGCGGCGTTCGCTGTGTAACAGGATAAAACGGCTCTAAAGTATCCCGTTTACGTACCCGAATGCGGACGCAACCGCCCAAAACGCGCCATCCATGGCAGGGCATTGCCGGGCATCGCAGGGGATACTTAAGAGCCGCTAAATCCTGTTACAATGCGAATGCCGCATCCCCTGTCTTCTGGCTGACTGCGGTTTTGGCAGGCTTCACGATAGGTGGCTTCCGCTTCCCAAATCTTCCGAATGGGTGCAGCCCTTTACCACAATTTTTTGTGTCGGCATTCTACCGGAATGATTTATAGATATATCGTTCGCTGTAGTACTAAGAATTATAAAATACCCTGTAACCAAATTCAGTATATCACAATCCTTTATAAAAATGTTCCCATTTTAAAAAAACACTGATTTTTTTTTGCCACAAGAAAAAGTCATACGCCTCCCTGCAACATACCATCCCGTACAGATAATGCCCTCTCCGTAGGCCAGCCAAAACCGTAGTCAGTCAGAGGGCAGGGTATGCGGCTTTAGCCTTGTGACGGAGGTTAGGGGCTTTAGAGCCCCTTAGCCCCTGAACACAGACCCGGACGCATACCCTGCCCTCTGACTGACGGCCGCTTTGCCACCCACTGATATGATACCAAAGAATACAAAAAAATTCACAAACCTATCTACCCAAATCTCCTCTGATACTGTAAAATATAAACAATAAAAAAAGATTAAAAAAGGAGGTTTCCCATGTCCTACACCATACAGGTAAGAATGAAAAAACTCGGAAAACAGCGTGCAAATTCCCTTGCTCCCGTTCCGTTTATACTGGAATCCCGGCCGCAGACGACGCGGGATCTGATCACGGCCTTAACCGCGCTTGGCGTAAAAGACTATAACGCCAGAAAAGACGAAGGCCAGCTGCTTCCCTATCTGACCCGGGAAGAAATTGCAGGTCAGGCAGAACGCGGCAAAATCGCCTTTGGATTAAGGAACGGCGAAGACGCGGATGAATCTGCTGCTATTCAAAACGCCATCCAGTGCTTTGAAGACGGCATCTACCGCATTTTTGCCGGTGAAACGGAACTGACTGCTTTAAATGATGAGATTCCCCAGGCAAATGATATTGTCTTTACCTTTATTCGCCTGACTATGCTTTCCGGATGGTAAATCCTATATACAGACGGATTCTGCTGCATCAACCCGGGAATTTTATCCAGATATATTGATTCAGACACGTCCTGATATTTAGATTCATACATTTATATACATACACTGATACATAGAAGGAGGAAACTAACATGACGGAATTTACTTACGAAACACGAAGAAAAATCAGCGAAAACTGGGTTGCACAGACCAAAAAGAACGCTTCCGGCGTCCCCAAATCAGAAACCGGGCTGCTCCCGGACACCTACTATTACTCCCTCCCGCAAAAGACCTGTAATAAGATGCGGGAGCTCCTTGAAAACGGCACCTGCCGCACCCTGTCTGAGCTGTACCAAAACGAATACGGACACCTTATAAACGCCTGCATCCCGGCAGAATACCGGGAAGAATTTTATTATGCCCTGGATCAGATGAACCGGTTCCAGATGACCGCCGGATGGTACCGCCGCAGCGTCCGTTCCGAAAGCTACGCGCCGTTTGTGGAAAGAAGCGTCCAGCTGTTTCGCGCGTACACAAGGATCGCGTTTTACGGCGCGCCGCTTGCGGATATCTTAACGGGACAGACAACCCCGGAATTTTACGACCATGCCAGGACGGAATATTTTGCTTATGCCGGTATCCTTGCCGCACAGATTGACCGCGGCAGCGAAAGCACCATAAACGCCGTCCGGGATATCCTGCTTGGCGAAAGCAATACCGCTATGATAAGCCATGAGTTAATCCGCGGTATTGTTATGTGCAAAAATGAAGAGCTCTATGAACTGCTCGGCAAATTCCTGCTTGCGGCGCGGCTGCAGGAAGGGGCAAGGCAGGCGGTCTGCGAAACAATGGACGAGGGGCGGCCGGAGGCTTTTATGCACCTGTTTTCCGTTATTGAGGACAATAACCTGATCCGCTATTCTTCGGTGAAACGCGCCGTCAGTACGTGGATTGGCATTTTTGACGAAAACAGTACAGACCGGATTTCGGAAAAGCTGGTACGCCTGATGGGACGCTGCCTGCGGGAAGAAGCGTTCCGGAACGAGCAGCTTGCCACAAACGATTCTGTCGCCATCAGCTGCGCCCTCTGGGCTTTGGGCTTTTATAACGCAAAAGACGCCATGAACGCCGTCATTTCTTTGGCCAAATCCGGCACGAAAAACCAGAAAATGACCGCTTCCTATTTTACCCGCTCACTGCAGGAGGAGCGCTTAAAAATTCAGGTTTCTAAGGAAGTATTAAAGGAAGCCCCGGATGATCTGACGCTTGCGGCCTGTTTTATGGTAAGTTTTCTGGATCAGGCGGGTATGCATCTTTTGAGCCTGATCAAAGAAAAAACCAACGTTTCGTATTACTATATGAAGGACGCCGCCGTAACAAAGCCCCGTAAAATGGATGCAAAAAAACTGTTTGACAGCAAACAGGAAGCCAGGCAGCTATACGGGATTTTAAAAAACATTATGGAGCAGATTCCCAAAAAAGGGCTTGTGCTTTCTCCCTGTATTTTTCCGTGGTATGAAGTGACGCTGACGCAGTCGGATCTGGCTTTGCGCCTGTGCCTGATTGCCTGGATGCTTGAGGACGAAGCGCTGTTAGACGAAGCGGCGGCATTTATCCCCTTAATCGGGCAGGGCGGCCGCTATGTCAGCTCCGACCGTTCGATTGCGGCGCGCGTTTTGCTTTACCGTCCCGCTTCGCAGGTACGGCGCAGGATTTTACTGGATCTGATGCACAATCCGGAGGAGTATACCTGCAAATCCGCGTATATGCTGGCGGACGACATGAAGCTGGCCGATGAAGATTACCGTCTGCTGGAACAGAATTTAAAATACAAAAAAGGGCGCGAGGGGACGCTTGCCATTTTACAGAAACAGCCGCCCGAAGCGCTTGCCGCATCCGTCGGAAGGCTGCTTGCCGCTAAGCCGGAGGAATGCCATATGGGTGCGCTTGACCTTGCGCTGGAGATGAAAAAAAATGACGGGCAGTTTGCCCTTCTTACCCCGTATCTTTCGGAATTTGAGCCGCAGACGGGCAGGGAACAGGTATTATATGAAGAGCTGACGGCGGATAACAGCGCGGCGCAGGATATTTTAAATACGCCGGGCTACGGTTTTTACGACGTAAACAAAGAGTGGGTTCTGCCGCCTATGGACGCAGACGGCAAAAAAGCCCACACACTGTTTACCTATGGGGAAGACGAATGCATCCGCGTGCTGCAGGCCTTAAACAGCCTGATTCAAAAAAACCGCAATCTTTCTTACAAGACCGCGTGGGATACGGACGAGCTGCTGGGCGACGATCTGAAACGCTGCCGTTATACCGGAAACGATCCGGACGCAACGCCGTTAGACGCCTATCCGTTCCGTGAATTATGGGAAACGTTTTACCGCGAGCACATCAAAACCCCTGAACTTTTAATGGAAATCCATTTTTACCAGGCCTGCCGCTATGGGCGGAACAAATACGAGCAAAACATAGATCTTTATAAAACGATATTCGGGCATGGCCTTAGGAAAAAGCCGCCGTTTTCCAATCTGATCCAGGGGCTGCGTTACGGTTCGCAGGCACGGACCGTTTTGGATACGCTGTTTAGCGAATATGTCCCAAAAGACTTAAAAGCAAGGTGGGCGCTTTGCGGGTCAGCCGCGTTCTTATCCGCCATAGATACGTCCAATGACTTCTATACCGTCAGCGAAAAGCGCTGGAACGGGGTCATCGAAACGCATAACGAGCGGACCGCCGGCCTGCCGGTTTTTGCCGACCTGCTGGGCTGGCTTTCCCTGGCGCCGGAAGCGGACTGGACGTCTGCGTTTACCATGCGGTTTTTGCTGCAGCAGCACTACCTGAAACAACGGGACAGAGAAAAGCTTCCCCGTTACCAGAGCAGACACAGCGCGTACCTTTCCCTGTCGGATTATGTACAGTGTTACCTGCGCGGGTACTGGGACAAGGATCTGCTTTACAAGGCTGTTTTTACGTTCTCCGACCTGGGCAGCCTCTTAGATCCGGTCAGCATTGTGGAGCAGCGGGGCGCCGTCCCGTCTAAAAACGCCCGGATCGGCGCGTTAAACAGCTTTTTCGGACTGAATGCGATTACGCCGTCCGACGGAAAATACCGGTTTGATACGGCATATGCCAAGCTTCCCGCCATGCAGCTGGCACATGAAATTTACCGCGAAACCATACCGAATATCCTTGCCGTCGAACTGAAACGCGGGGAACAGCCGACGCCGTTTTCTGACTATATCAGTAATATTAACGTCATTTACGGCATCGGCTATATGATCCAGATTTTAACCGCCCTGGGCAAAGAACCCCTGCAGCGCGGCTACAGCTACTATACTTCCGCCACGGCCAAGCGAAACGTGTTAAGCCATCTGCTAAAGGTCTGTATGCCGGACGAAACGGACACGGCCGATACGCTTGCCGCCGCGTTAAAGGGCACGGACATTACCAAAAAACGGCTTGCCGAACTTGCCATGTATGCGGAGCAGTGGATTCCGCTGCTGGAGGAATATTTCGGACTGCCGGGCTTTGCCAGCGCCTGCTACTATTTTATGGCGCATACCAGCGAATATTTTGACGATCACATTACCTCTGTCATTGCCCGGTATACGCCGCTTTCCCCGGAGGAACTGCACGACGGGGCGTTTGATCTGCACTGGTTTTTGGAAGCCTACGAAAAAATCGGGGAGAAAAACTTCAAACTCCTTTACGACGCCGCGAAATATTCTTCCACCGGGACCGCCCACGGCAGGGCGAGAAAATACGCGGACGCCGCGCTGGGCAAAAAGGACAAGGAGGATTTAAAAGCCGAAATTGACGCCAAACGCAACAAAGACCTTTTGATGAGCCTTGGCCTGCTCCCGCTGCCCTCGGCCAAAACCAAACGGGAAAAGGATTTATTAGACCGCTACCAGTTTATCCAGAAATACAAAAAAGAAAGCCGGCAATTCGGCGCGCAGCGCCGGGCAAGCGAAGGCCGCGCGGTGGATATCGCCCTGCGCAATTTAAGCGCAAACGCAGGCTTTACGGACGTTACGCGGCTGATCCTGCGCATGGAAAGCAAGCTGATTGAAGAGTCCTCCTCCTGCTTTGCATGGCAGGAAATAAAAGGCTCGGACGGCGTATCGGTCCTGGTTTCGGTGGATGAAAACGGAAAGAGTTCGCTCAAATGCCAAAAAGGCGGCAAAATCTTAAAATCCGTCCCCGCCAAACTCAAAAAAGATCCGCTTATCCTTGCCTGCCAGGAAACGCACAAAGCGCTCAAGGAGCAGTACAGCCGTACCCGGCAGATGTTAGAACAGGCAATGGAAGACCGGACCGCATTTGAAGCGCGGGAGCTGTGGGATCTGTTCGGCAATCCCGTCGTTGCCCCGATGATAAAGACACTGCTTTTTATGCCGGAACAAGACGCCGCCGGGGAAGCCTGCATATGCCTTGGATTTTTGACGCCGGACGGCCTTTTAGACAAAGAAGGAACAATTACACCGTTAAAACCGGGAGATAAGCTTTTGATTGCCCACCCGATTGATTTTTACCGCAAGGGGCAGTGGAGCGAATATCAGAAGCTTTTGTTTGAAAAACAGATAAAGCAGCCGTTCAAGCAGGTCTTCCGCGAGCTGTATGTAAAGCTTTCGGAGGAACTGGAAAAAACAGAGTCGATGCTGTTTTCCGGCAACCAGATCCAGCCGCAGAAAACAGTCGGCGTGCTGCGCGGGCGGCGCTGGGTGGCCGACTATGACGACGGCCTGCAGAAAGTCTATTATAAAGAAAATATTGTGGCGCGGATTTATGCCATGGCGGACTGGTTTTCACCGAGCGACATAGAAGCGCCGACCTTAGAATGGGTAGTATTTTTAGACCGCAAGACCGGAAAACCGATAAAGCTTAAGGATATTCCGGATATCATTTACAGCGAGGTCATGCGGGATGTAGATTTGGCGGTAAGCGTAGCCCATGCCGGCGGCGTCGATCCGGAGACCAGCCATTCGACAATAGAAATGCGGCGTGCCGTTGTGGAATGCAACCTGGAACTGTTCGGGATCAAAAACGTTCGGCTGGAAGGAAACTTTGCCATGATCGACGGAAAACTCGGAGAATATTCCGTCCACCTCGGAAGCGGGGCCGTGCGCCAGACGGGCAACGCCATGCTGTTTGTCGTTCCGGTGCATTCGCAGCACAGAGGAAGGATCTTCCTGCCGTTTGTAGACGACGATCCGAAGACGGCGGAAATTATGTCAAAGATATTGTTGTTCGCGGAGGATACCAAAATCAAGGATCCGAGTATTTTAGAGCAGATCCGGTAAGGAAATATGCATTTTGCAGCAGAAAAAAGGCAGAATAAATACCGTACAGGCGAACGGCAAAAAAATTTAGAAAGGCAGGACGCATGATATGGCAATTACAGCAGCATTTATGATGCCGCACCCGCCCCTGATCATTCCTGAAATCGGCAAAGGCGGGGAACGAAACATTCAGGCGACGATTGACGCTTACGGGCAGGCCGCACAGCGCATTGCACGGCTTGGTCCGGAAACAATCGTTCTGATTTCCCCGCACCAGGTAATTTACGCGGATTATTTCCATATTTCTCCCGGTGCAGGCGCATCCGGGGATTTTGGAAGCTTTGGCGCGGCGCAGGTAACAATACAGGCGGCATATGATACCGACTTTGTAAATTTTCTCTGCGGTATGGCGCAGAGCCGGAACATTTCCGCAGGGACATTGGGGGAACGGGATCCGCGGCTTGATCACGGAACGATGGTGCCGCTTTCTTTTGTCAATGCGTACCGGACGGATTATAAGCTGGTGCGGATTGGGTTGTCGGGACTGCCTCTTGCGGCGCATTATGACCTGGGAACGTGCGTGCAGGATACGGCAGACGCCCTGGGACGGCGCGTCGTGGTAATCGCAAGCGGAGATTTATCGCACAGGCTCCTGGAGTCAGGCCCTTACGGCTACCGCGAGGAAGGGCCTTTGTATGACCGGCGTATTATGGATGTCATGGAACGCGGGGCATTTGAAGAACTGTTTGATTTTTCAGAGGGCTTTTGTGAGAAAGCAGGCGAGTGCGGCCACCGGGCGTTTACTGTGATGGCGGGAGCTTTGAATAAAAAAGCGTTTACCGCTAAGCGGTATTCTTACGAAGGGCCGTTTGGCGTAGGATACGGCATCTGCGGCTATGAAGTAACGGGCAGCGACGCCGCAAAGGATTATAAAGCCCTGTATCAGGCAAAAGAGCAGGACCGGCTGGCCGCACAGCGCGCAAAAGAGGATTGCTATGTTCGTCTGGCGCGGGATACCATAGAAACGTTTATTCGGACGGGTGAAAAAATCACCACGCCGGACGATCTTCCCAAAGAATTGTACGAAACGCAGGCAGGCGTCTTTGTATCTATTAAAAAGGACGGTGGGCTGCGCGGATGTATCGGGACAATCCGGGCCGTACAGGCTTCTGTCGCGGAAGAGATTATACAAAATGCCATCAGTGCGGCAACGGAGGATCCCCGCTTTTCCCCGGTTCTTAAAGAGGAGCTTCCGTGGCTGTCGCTCAGCGTAGATGTGCTGGGGGATGCGGAACGGATTGATTCGGAGGATGCGCTGGATGTGAAACGTTACGGAGTGATTGTAACAAACGGCAGCCGAAGGGGGCTTTTGCTTCCGAATCTGGACGGAGTGGATACGGCTGCAGAGCAGGTTGCAATTGCGAAGAGAAAGGCTGGGATTTTAGAACATGAGAATGTGTTGTTAGAGCGATTTGAGGTTGTAAGGCATTTTTAGAACATAATATCAGGATAAATCCGTCAGGCAGAGGGCAGGGTATGCGGCTGGGGCTGTGTTCAGGGGCTAAGGGGCTCTAAAGCATCCCATT
>CAMSEJ010000072.1 GCA_947057405.1 uncultured Roseburia sp. | reverse complement strand
GATCATGCCATGTGACTGGAGTTCAGACGTGTGCTCTTCCGATCTGAATGTTCTGCAGATTCGGATCCGCGCTGCTGATCCGCCCGGTGGCGGTAATGGTCTGGTGGAAGGTGCTGTGTATCCGCCCGGAATCGTCAATAAAGTTTGCCAGCCCGTCCGCATAGGTGGATTTCAGCTTGGTCAGCTGGCGGTACTCTAAGATATCCGCTACCAGAGGATAATCCGGGGCAAGCTTATCCAGTACCTCCGCCGCCGTAGAATATCCGGTTTTGGTCTTTTTGCCGTAGGGCATATTCAGCTTGCCGAATAAAATGGCGCCCAGCTGCTTCGGGGAGTTGATGTTAAATTCTTCTCCTGCCTGTTCCCAGACGGACTGCTCCAGCTCCGTAATCCGTGCGGTTAAGCTGTCCCCGTATGCCGCTAAGGCGTTCCGGTCCGCCGCAATGCCCTCCCGTTCCATATCTGCCAGCACATATACCAGCGGAAGCTCGATTTCTTCATACAATGCCTGCATCCCGGTTTCCAAAAGCCGCGCCGTAAGCGTTTCTTTTGCCCGGAAAGCGGTATATGCCATATAGCAGACGCAGGAAACGGCGTCGTGCTGCTTTGCTTCCATCCCGTCCGCAAGACTCATTTTTCCAAGCAGATCTGCCTGAGACGGCAGGAGCAAATCCAGGTAGTTTTTGGCAATGTCCTCATACGAATATTCGCTTTGCAGCGGGTTTAAAAGGTAGGCTGCAAGCCCGCAGTCAAAAAGGTTTTTCCGAAGCTTTGTATCGGTTCCGGAAAGCTCAAATAATTTTACCGCTTCTTTTAAATCCGGGACGGATACCGACGCCCCGCCTGTCAGCATGCCGCGCAGCCGCTCCTTAAGATAGCCCTCCGTCAAAAATCCCAAAACCGGAAGATACGCCGTCTTTTCTTCCCCGAAGCAAAGCGCCGCCCCGAAAAGCACGCCGTCCTTTGCCACCGGAACCAGGCCGAAAAAGCCGCTCGCCTCAGCCTCTTTTAACCACGCTTCGGCTTCGGCAAACTCCTCAATCCTGCAAAAATACTCTTCTGCCCCGTTTTTTGGCGCAGTTTTTTTAAAACGGCCAAGCATATGCTTAAATTCCAGATCCCGGCACATAAGATAGGCTTCTTCGGTATAAAAATCCTGCATCCGCGCCTGGGAAAGCTCATATGCAATTTCTGCATTGACGTCTATTGTCGCCAGTGTTTTAGAAAGCTGCGCCAGCTCGTAGTATTCTTTTAAATTCTCTTTTGCACGTTTCGGTTTGATCTCATCTACGTGCGCGTAGGCGTTTTCGATACTGCCGTAAGCTGTAATCAGGCCGGTCGCCGTCTTTTCCCCGATGCCCGGTACGCCCGGAATATTGTCAGACGCATCGCCCATTAAGGCTTTGACCTCAATAAACTGCGCCGGAGTTACCTGATAGCGCGCCAAAACGTCCGCCGCATAATAATCTTCGATTTCGGTTCCGGTGCGCTTCGTCTTTGGAATACGGATTTTGACATGCTCCGTCGCAAGCTGCAGCAAATCCCGGTCGCCGGATACGACCGACACGAGCAGCCCGGCTTCCTCCGCCCGCTTTGAAAGCGTCCCCAAAATATCGTCCGCCTCATATCCTTCCTGTTCCACAATCCGTATGCCCATGGCGGTAAGCAGTTTTTTCAGGACGGGCACCTGCTCGCGCAGCTCTTCTGCCATCGGCTTTCTGGTGCCTTTGTACTCCGCGTACAGCTTGTGCCGGAAGGTTGGCGCATGTACGTCAAAAGCAACCGTCAGATAATCCGGCTGCTCTTCGTCCAATATCTTAAATAAAATATTCAAAAAACCAAACACCGCATTGGTATGCAGCCCCGCTGCATTCGTCAGATCGGGAACGCCGTAAAACGCGCGGTTTAAAATGCTGTGCCCGTCAATCAGTACTATTTTTTCACTCATATTGCCCTCGTATATTCCTGTAGCCATTTTTGTTCGTCACTGTCCAGATACGGCGCAAGCGTCTCATACACGTTCCTGTGGTAAGCGTTTAACAGCTCCCGTTCCCGCGGCGAAAGCGCCGAGACGTCAACGGCGTCCAGATCAATCGGCGCATAGGTGATGGTTTCAAAGCACAGAAACTGCCCGTATTCGTTTTTCTCCGCCTTGCGGCAGACCAGCTCGTTTTCTAAGCGGATGCCGTAAGCGCCTTCTAAATACACGCCCGGCTCGTCCGTTGTCACCATGCCTTCCTCCAGTACCGCGCAGTCGTTCCCGTCTCCGCGCAGCTTCCACCGGAATCCGTTCGGTCCCTCATGCACGTTTAAAATATGCCCTACGCCGTGCCCGGTCCCGCATTTGTAATCGATCCCCATTTCCCACAGCGGGCTCCTTGCCAGGATATCCAGCTGGTTTCCCGTGCAGCCGCTTAAAAACTTTGCCGCCGCCAGGTTCATATTTGACCGCAGAACAGCCGTAAAATGCCGCCGCATTTCCTCCGTCACGGGTCCTAACGCCATGGTCCTTGTCAGGTCCGTCGTCCCCTCCAGATAATGCCCGCCGGAATCCACCAGCAAAAACCCTTCCGGCTTTAATACGGCATCGTGCTCCGGCGTCGCCGTATAATGCATCATCGCCGCATTCGGCCCGTACGCGCAGATCGTATCGAAGCTGACGTCCAGAAAATGCTCCTGCGCCCGGCGCTGCCGCTCTAAATATTCGGAAGCGGAACACTCCGTTATCGCAATCTTGCCGATGTTGGTTTTCAGCCAGTACATAAATTTGGTAAACGCCACGCCGTCTTTTCGGTGCGCTGTAAGGGTATTTCGGATCTCGGTCGGGTTTTTTACGGCCTTTAAGCATTCCGTCGGGTTTCTCTGTTCGATCCGTTTTGTATGAGGAGGCAGGCTTTTTATCATCCTGTAATTCGTGCTGCGTTCATCGTAAAGTACGGCGTCCGCGGACAGCTTTTGTACGGCGTCATAAACGGCCGTATACGGCCGGGTGGTAATTTCATTTTCCTCCAGAAACGCCCGCTGCGCCTGCGTAATCACTTCTTCCTGTACAAACCAGACGCATTCCGTTTGTGTCAGTATCAGATAAGAAAGCACCACCGGGACATGGGAAATGTCGCCGCCGCGCACATTCAAAAGCCACGCAATATCATAAAGCGACGACAGGATATGCGCGTCTGCCCCGGCCTCCTTCATGTTCTGCCGGACGGCAGAGAGCTTTTCTTTTGTACTGCATCCGGTATACTGTTCCTCCAAAACAAAAAACGGCTCTCCCGGCAAAGGCGGCCGCCCTTCCCAGATTTTACCGGCCAGATCCCGGTCCGTAACCAGACGCGCGCCCCGGTCCGACGCAATTTTTTCATACGCCTCCCCGTCCTTTGCGGAAACGGTGCGCCCGTCAAACCCCAGACATCCGCCCGCTTTTAATCTGGATTCTATGAATTCTTTGATTGTGGGCACGCCCTCCTCTTCCATCCGGTAGAGCGTAATCCCGCTTCCAAAAAGCTCGTCTTTCGCCTGTATAAAATAACGCCCGTCTGTAAACAGCCCCGCTTCTTCCTGCAGCACCACCGCCGTTCCGGCAGATCCGGTAAACCCGGTCACGTATTCCCTTGCCTTAAAATGCTCCCCGACATATTCGGAACCGTGGAAATCCGCAGTCGGAATCAGATAAAGATCCACGCCGTTTTGTTTCATTTCTTCCCGAAGCGCACAAAGGCGCTCTGCCGCCCGGTTATTCATGTTCATTCTCCCCGTAAAATTCAAAAAATTTGGTATCCAGCTCCGGATAGGATCGCTTTAACGAAATCGGCTTGCCGCTGCGGTTCAAAAAGCAGTGCTCGCTGGACGCCAGAGTCCGGAGCTCCCCTGTCTTTTTGTCCGTCATGCGGTATTCCACCCGCATCCGTATCCCGTCGTATTCTGCGATTTTGGTTTCAATCACGACCGTATCGTCAAAATACACCATGCTTTTATATTCACAGGTCACGGAAAGCACGGGGCTTATGATCTCCATCTTTTCCATGCCCTTATAGGATAACCCGATCTGCTCCATAAAATCCATTCTCGCTTCTTCCATCCAGCGGATGTAGTTGGAATGGTGTATAATGCCCATTTGATCCGTTTCATAGTATTTTGCATGGTGTTCGTATGGTTTGATGCAAAATCCGCCGCCCTGGCCGTATATCTGTACCTCCCTGTCTGCCATAAGTTGTACCTCCTTTTTTTGATGCTTTTACTATTATGTCACAGTGAGTGGGGAATTTCAATGAAAAAAATCCGTCAGTCAGAGGGCAGAGAGGAATTGTATTCTTTGTCCTTCCAGTACCACCACTTCAGCTTTTCCGGATCATGCTGTTTGTGTTCCGCATAATAAACCGCACAGCGGAATACGTACAGTACGCACCGATCATCCTGGAAGCCCTTTTGCAGGCAGTCCAACTGATACAGCTCCTCCGGATTTTTTCCTTTCAGGTCCGCAATACAGCGGATCCCGATGTTGTTTAAGTGGCGTTCCATGTTCGCGCCGATTCCCGGTATGTTTTTTAAATCGCCGGCCGCGGGTTCTTTTTTTGTCCTATGCATTGTGTTTCGCCTTTCTTTCTCCGGTTTGTTCCGTTTTTTTGCACTACATCCGCCGTTTTACCCGCAGGATCATTTCCTGCGCCAGTATTCCGATTAAAAGCCCGGTTGCAAAGCCTGCTGCAAGCAGTACGGGCAGATAGTAAAACAGGGCCTTATTTTCCACGACGGCTGCCGCCATGGCAAGCTGTCCGATATTGTGAAATATCCCGCCGGTCACGCTGACGGAAATTACATGGAGCTTTTTGGTCCGCCAGAGCAGGTACATGACAAAAAAGCTGAGCAGCCCGCCGCTTAGGCCGTAGAGAATGCCAAACGGGTTCCCAAACAAAAAGCCTGCCAGTACGATCCGCAGCACGGATACAACAAACGCCTCTTTTGCTCCGACGCAGCAGAGCATAACGACTGTAATCAGGTTGGCAAGCCCAAGCTTAATCCCCGGAATGCCGAAGTGAAACGGGATTAACGCCTCTACATAGCTTAAGATCAGTGCCAGAGCCAAAGACATCCCCAAATACGCTGTTTTGTGTTTCACGGCAGGCCTCCTCTATGCTGTGGCATCCAGTTTTCGCTGTCTGCCGCCTTTGATTGCGACTACAACTTTATTGGGCAGGCAGACAATCGTTTCGTTTGCACGGGAAATGGCCTTCTGGTGTACGCAGAGCCTGTCCGGACAGTTTGCTTCCGTCATATCTGCCGTGCCGTTTTGAATCACCAAAACATTGGTCCTGGTGTCTCCGATTCTGATATCGACTGTCCGATCCCGGTTCAGCGGATACGTCCCGTAAAGCGTTCCGTCTACGGTTACTTCCGCCGCAGCGCCCTGCTTTAGGCCCGTCAGATAAAACACGGCGCAGCCCAGAAACAGTAAGGCGGATAAAATTCCCAAAAACAGCAGATCCCGCTTCCCAAAGCGCTTTGCCACGGCTCTCACCTCGCCTCTCCGATATAATAAAAACCCTTGCATTCTTTTAAGTATACGTCCAGGATTTTTCCGATCATGCTCTTATCTCCGGGTAAGTGGACAACGGAATTGTTATCCGTCCGTCCTGTGACCAGGCTTTCCACTTTTTCATTGACATGCTCTACCAAAACCTTTTGTACCGTGCCTTCCAGGCGCATGGCTTTTTGAGAGGCCAGCTGCTGCACTTTGCATAACAGCCTCTCAAACCGCTCTTTGGCGATTTCTTCGGGTACCTGGTTTTCCATGGCGGCCGCAGGCGTCCCGGTCCGTCTGGAGTAAAGGAACGTAAATGCACTGTCATATTTGACCCGGCACACAACGTCCATGGTTTCTTTAAAATCCTCCTCCGTTTCGCCCGGAAAGCCTACGATAATATCGGTCGTAATGGCAATATCCGGAATTGCGGCGCGCACTTTTTCCACCAGGTTCAGATACTGCTCTTTCGTATACTTACGGTTCATTTTGCTTAAAATCCTGCTGCTGCCGGACTGTAGGGGCAGATGCAGATGCCGGCAGATTTTTTCTGACTGCGCCATGACCGCGATCAGCTCGTCGGATAAATCCTTGGGGTGGGACGTCATAAACCGGATGCGTTCAATGCCGTCAATCTCTGCCACGTCCCGCAGCAGCCGTGCAAAGGTATACGGCTCCTCTAACGTTTTGCCGTAGGAGTTTACGTTCTGGCCCAACAGCATGACCTCTGTAACACCGTCTGCCGCAAGCTTTCTTACCTCCTGCAAAATATCCTCCGGCTTTCGGCTGCGTTCCCTGCCGCGCACATACGGCACAATGCAGTAGCTGCAGAAATTATTGCATCCAAACATAATATTGACGCCGGACTTGAACGCATATTTGCGTTCGACGGGCAGCTCCTCCACGATTTTGTCGGTGTCCTGCCAGATATCAATCGTCATGGAATGCCCGTCTTTTTGGGCGCCGCCGGATGTGTTTTCAAACACGGTATACAAAAGCTCTGCAAATTTGTAGAGATTGTGCGTACCGAATATCAGATTGACAAAACGGTAGCTCTGTTTGATTTTTTCCACAACGGCCGGCTCCTGCATCATGCAGCCGCACAGCCCGATCAGCATATGCGGATTTTCCCTGCGGTATCTGTTGAGGCAGCCGAGCCTTCCGTATACCTTGTTGTTGGCATTTTCTCGCACGGTGCAGGTGTTATACAGCACGAAATCCGCTTCCTCGGATTCGGTTTTCTGATATCCGATTTCTTCCAGGATCCCGGTCAGCTTCTCGGAATCCCTTGCGTTCATCTGACAGCCCATATTGACTACGCAGGATGTCGGGACGCGCCCGTGTTTTAGCGTAAAATCTTTTACCCGTTCCCGGCATTTTGCCATGAAGTAATATTGACGGGCCGGTTCCTCAGCCGGCGGCTCCGAATGGATATTTATTTGATCTAAGTCGATTTCATTATGCATTTCCCTTACAGTTCTCCTTTCCTACTCCCTCACCTGCCCGTTCCCGTAAATCACGTATTTCGTACTTGTCAGCGCCAAAAGCCCCATCGGCCCTCTTGCATGCAGCTTCTGCGTGCTGATCCCAATCTCTGCCCCGAACCCAAACTCAAATCCGTCCGTAAACCGCGTGCTCGCATTGACATATACCGCCGCCGCGTCCACCTCGTCCAAAAACTTCTGCGCCCTGGCGTAGTCATTCGTCACAATCGCCTCCGAATGCCCCGTATTATACCGGTTGATATGCGCAATCGCTTCTTCCACGGAGCCGACCGTCTTTACGGAAATCTTATAATCCAGATATTCCTTCCCCCAGTCCGCTTCTTCTGCCGGCACGACATTTGACGCATCCCCAAGCACCGCCCGCGCCGCCTCGTCCGCGCGGATCTCCACCTGCTTTTCCGCCAGCTTCCTTTCTAAGGCAGGCAAAAAGCCTGCGGCAATTTTTTCGTGTACCAGCAGCGATTCACAGGCATTGCAGACGCCGATCCGCTGCGTTTTGGCATTGCAGACAATCGCAAGCGCCATATCCGGATCCGCGCTTTCATCCACATAAATATGGCAGTTGCCCGTCCCCGTTTCAATGACCGGGATTGTCGCATGCTCCACTACGGTGCGGATCAGTCCCGCCCCGCCCCGTGGGATCAGCACATCCACATACCCGTTCATATGCATCAATTCCCGTGCCGTCTCACGGCTGGTATCCGTAATCAGGCAAATCGCTTCCTTTGGTATGCCCCGTTCCTCTAATGCTTCCTGAATACAGGCGACGATTGCCCCGTTGGAATGGATCGCATCCTTACCGCCCCGCAGTACCACGACATTCCCCGTCTTAAAGCAAAGCCCGAAGGCATCCGCCGTTACGTTCGGACGGGATTCGTAAATGATCCCTATTACGCCGAGCGGTACGCGTTTTTGCCCGATCATAAGCCCGTTCGGGCGCTTTTTCATGGAAAGGACCTCGCCGACCGGATCCTCTAATCCGACGACCTGGCGCAATCCCTCCGCCATCTGCTCAATCCTGTGATCCGTCAGAAGCAGCCGGTCCAAAAGCCCTTCCGGCATCCGATTCTTTCTGCCGTTTTCCATATCAAGGGCATTTGCCTCCGTCAGCCGGTCCCTGCGTTTTATCAGTTTGTCCGCAACGGCAAGAAGCGCGTCGTTTTTCTGACCGGTGGAGAGCGCCGCGATCCGCTGCTTTACTTCTTTTGCCTGTCTGCAAATTTCCAATAATTCCATTGTTCGTTCCTCCTTATCCTTCCTGTTTTACCGATTTGTCACCGGCAGGGCATCCAGGCGACGCCTTCTTCGGTGACCAGCGCGTGCATCGTCTTATCGTGCCGTTCCGCGGGAATCTCCGGTTCTACCTGGATGCCGTAGGCGACGCCGATCCGGCAGACGTCTTCGTACCTGTCAAAATACCGGTCGTAATACCCCTTCCCGTACCCGTAACGGTTCCCCCTGCGGTCAAACACACTGCCCGGCACAAAGCAGACCGCCGTTTCCCAGCCTGCGCGTGCGCAGTAAGAACACGGCTCGTATATGCCGAACGTCCCCTGCCTAAGCTCCTTTAGGGAAGCAATCCGGTAAAAATCCATTGTTTCACCGGATACCCGCGGAAATGCCAGCGGAACCTGCCGGGACAGCAGCCACCGGTAAAACTCCCGCAAATCCGCCTCCGAACGGTGCGGATAGTAGCCGAATACGCCCCGCTGCAGCAGTTCCCCGTTTTCCCCGGCAAAATACGCCTTTAAATTTGCGCAGATTTTTTTATTGTACTGTCTGCGCAGGCTTTCGTCCATTCGCTCGCGTCCGGCAAGCACACGCGCTCTAATTTGCTGTTTTGTTTCCATATTTTTCGCCCAGATTATACGTTGTGCCGTCCGGGTTTACCATATCTATGTTATTTAGCTGTGCTTTTAAATTATTCCGGACATTTGCGACAAATTCTTTTCGCAGCAGCGCCTGTTCGTTCCGTTCGGCTTCGGTTAAGCCCTCCGCCTGAGATTTGCGGTAAAGCGCGTTGATGCGGTCTATTTTCTCCTGGTTCATCTTTATAACATCTCCTCAATATAATCACTGATATAAAAGTCTTCGTCATAGTCGGCATGAAACAGCGTCCCGGTAAAGCTGCCTTCCAGAATCTGGTGCAGCACCCCCATATTCCGGGCATTTGCAATAATCATGTCCGCACCCGATTTCATGGCGATTTTGGCGGCCGCCAGCTTGGTCGCCATACCGCCGGTCCCTACGTCGCTTCCGGTGGATTCTTTTGCCATAAACAGATACCGTTCATCCAGCGTATCCACCTCGCGGATCAGCCTGGCATCCGGATTTTCCCGCGGATCGTCCGTGTAAAGCCCGTCTATATCGGACAGCAGGATCAGAAGATCCGAGATCGGAAGAGCACACGTCTGAACTCCAGTCACATGGCATGATC
>CAMSEJ010000071.1 GCA_947057405.1 uncultured Roseburia sp. | reverse complement strand
ATATGATGAAGATCAGATTAGACAGATTGGTCGTTACAGCAACGATCAGGTTGATTCAACTCGCAAGATTGAGGACACGTCGACGTTGGCGCAGTTAGTCGAGTCCAGTAACAGACTCCTAAAAGAAAACAAAGATTTTCTTCATATGGTTTACAATGATTTGGATGAATAAATAGCTGGAGGCATGATTTGGATATGTCAGAAAAATACAAATGGATGACCGAACAGGAATTTATCCAAGAAGTCGGAGATTTAGATCAATTATTACATGATTTTTGTGACAGCAGTGATTTATATTCTTATGACTCCGTGAAAACAAATATGAATACTCTGCGGGACATTATTGTCAGAGTTCATAAAAGAAAACATTACTTTAAAGTGTTTCATAATGAGATGATAACTTCAGAATACAAAGAAACGGCACTTTATTGTTATTGAATCTTAAAATTACGGCCTTTTTGGATAGATGCAAGTAATATAAAATCGGAAAGAATGAATGAAAAATTTGCCCTACATTTATATATTTCGCTTCTGAAAAAGTATAATGAGGATTTTTCGGAGGAAGACGGAATTAATCGATTACATATCAGGGAACTGCTGTATTCTTTTCGATTTAGAGACATTACAAAAGAATCAATGATATTGATGCTAGAACCGTATTATTACGAGTATCTTAAAAAGAACGATGTCGCATTCTGATAAGTTGTTTTGAAAATCGGTAACAATGCAGAACGAATCGGTATCCGGTAAAAAGTCAACTTGAAAGTGAGAGGGTTGGCTTTTATATATAATCCAAAAGCAACAAAGTAACATTTTACACCAAGCGGGAGGAAGAACATGGAGAAATTCAGAAAATCAGTTGCATTTGTCCTAGCATTTGCGGTTTCGCTGTCTTTGATGCCGTATGCCGGATTCACCGTCCGGGCGGCAGAGTTTGACGCTTACCGCAAACCGTTTTTGTCCGGTCCATCCCGGACATGGATTTATCAGGGAGAAACGTTTGGCAGGAATAAGACGAAGGTTTTTGCGGACGATCAGGAAGACGGTGATTTAACGGCAAAGATCAAACAGACCGGAACGGTTAATACGTCTGTGCCCGGGGAATACACCGTTACCAGCCAGGTTACGGATTCCGACGGAAACCGGGCGGAGCTTAAGACAACGGTAACCGTTCTGCCCGCCGGAAGCAAGGATACTGCGGCAAAAACGGTGCAGAGGAAGCTTTACACGCTGCCGGGCGCAGCCCACCTGACGGATATCGGGTTTAACCGGGGTTATTACCACGACAGACAGAGCCTTGGCATCTGGCTTCCGGCAGGCGCGCAGCTTAAAATCCGCCTGGTGAATGCCGGGGAATTCGGGCAGGATCTGGAGCTTAAGCTGTTAAACAACGATTCGGATGCGGAAAAAGTCTCGAAGGAGACAAACGGCGCCTGGGCGGAGCCGGCGGATTCCGTAAGGATTCCCGCAAACGGGGAATGGATAACGGTGAAAAACAGCTATTCGGAAAAAGGCGTGTTAAACAGTGCGGACAGTGTTCCGTTTCTCTATACACCCAAGAATACTTCCGTGCAGCCAGTCGTTGAAATCGAATGGAATGACGGCCTGCAGGATCTTCCGTACTATCGTTACAAAGACAATGATTCGGCTTTTTTTGCGGAATGGGATCGGTCGAAAGCGCCGTATGCCGTGATAGAAGGGGATGCTGCCACGTTTCTGGTACCCCTCAAGGATCGGGATCGGATTATAAATTATCCCAATACCACAGAACCATATCGTTTTCAAACGATAGATGAAATGCTCGAATGGTCCGCAGCTTTTGTAAAGCAGTATGATTCCTATGCCGGACTGGATTATCGTGCAGACGAGCCTTATAACCAGAACATACGGGCAAAGTTCTTTATCAAGGCCAATAAGAACGGTGTAGGGCTTGCGTATTATTCAAGTGATCACAGCGCCAACAATGCGGATAACCTGGGCGATTACCTGTGCAGAAACTGGGTTTCCTTACATGAGTTCGGGCACGGGTATGAGGGGGCGATTGCTACCCGCGAAAATTCATTTGTAGAAACCACGAACAATATTATGGGCCATTATTTTGAATCAACCTATCGGCCGGAATCGGATTTTGGCTGGCTGCTTGACATTGCAGGGGCAACGAAGCTTGAGCGGTATAACAACCTGGGAAGGACAGCCGAGGCGCTGCGGGAAAGCGTATCCACATTTAATGAAATGACGGAAGGAAGAAAAGAATACCGGATGACGCTGTTTATGTTCATCAATATGCTGGACCGGATCGGGCCAGAAGAAGCCGTATCCGCCATGCATACGCAGTACCGGAAATATTACTATGAAAACAGAAAGCATACGTCCTCATCAGATGTCATTCTCGACAGCTTCAGCCGGGTCAGCGGGTACAATACGGCGCCTTATTTTGACGGCTGGCATATTCGTGCATCGGAGCTTTTGGAGGATCGGCTTTATAACCAGGATTTGCCGATGCTGTATTACTTAAGGAGCCTGATCCCGGATGATGCCCTGGCAGAACGGGCAAGACAGCAGTTAAATGCCGCGGGGATGTCATTAAGTGGGATATACGGCCTGGTCAGTACGGATGATCTGGCAAAGCTTTCCGAGACATATACCAGCAATGTAACGCTTAAGCTTTCCATAGACGAATTTTCCGCAGTGGAAGGAAAGACGATCTTGATTAAAAACGGCAGTAAAATAGCGGCAAGGGTAAAGGCAGACCGCAAAGAGCTGCAGTTAAACCTTCCGGTCGGAATTTATGAGGTAGAACTTCCGCTGCCGCGTACAGGAGATTACAAATACGGCAATGAATACCTTGTGGCGCAGAAGGGTTCCGTCAAAAAAGATCTGGTTTATACAAAAGTCACGGGCAACCCTCTGGCGGACGACGCGCAGCTTAAGCTGCTGGGTATGGCCGACGCGGAGGTTGCCGTACTTACATTGGATACCAGTCGGGGAAGTATCAATTGCCGGATTAATAACATTGAACCGCATTACTATTTTACAAACCCGGATGAGCCGTACCTTTCAATCCGCATTCAGGATCCGCAGGGAAAGGAGTTGTTTAGCCGCTCTCTTTCCGGCGTGGGGAAAGCGGAAGCGTTCGACAGCGATTTTGATTTTCCGGACGGTTCTAAGGTAACCATTATGCACCGGGAAATCGGCAGAGTGCGTATGGTAAGCCAATATACAAAAGAAGCTCTTTCGGCCTATGCCGTATATGGCGGGAACGAGGTTACATTTGTAAAAACTGCTCAGGGCATGATGCAGGAAAACTGGAGTCAGGAATACAAAAACAATGCATATTATTCGATGTTAAAGGGTTATTCCGATTTTATGCTGGCCCATATGGACCGCGCAGACCTGTCCGTTCAGGAAAGCTATCACAATGCAAAGATGACCGTGCAAAAAGCGTTCGGTCTGTTAGACGAAGGCGCGAAAGAGGAATACCGCAGGGAATACGGTATACTGATTGGGGAAGAGGCGGACAGTTACCAGAAGTACGCAAAAATAGATTCCAAACGGTTAAAAGGGGCGGCTGACAGCCAGCAGGATCAAAAGGATAACGCCGCGTCAAACGCCTTAGACGGCAACGAGAAGACGATTTGGCATTCGCGCTATAGCGGGGAAGATATTGCCGGCGGCAAAAACAATACCTATACCATTACGCTGCCTGAAAATACGGACATTGGAAAACTGGAATATGTACCCCGGCAAAGCGGCAATAACGGAATGATTTTAACCTACGGTATTTCGTACAGTACCAAAGACACCGGGGATGATTTTATCGAACTTCCGCTGAGATCCAATGAATGGGCGGAGGATGCTTCCACAAAATCCGCCGAGTTTTTCGCTCCGGACGCAAAACGGATCCGGATTACGGCGCTTGCGACCGCGGGAGACGGCGGCAGGGATAAATTTATCTCCGCGGCGGAGTTTTACTTATATGAGACATACCAGGTTTCCATGGCAAATACTTACTTAAGCAATCTGTATCTGAATGCCGGCGGTGCCTCGGTGAAAAAATACCAGAGCGGCGATCCGGTTTCCCTTCTGGTAAACGGAAAGGCAAGGACGTTTGACAACGGGATTGGGATGGATGCGGGAGCGTCTGTTTCCTGGGATTTGCAGGGAAAACAGTTTGATGCATTTACCGCCTGGATTGGCGCAGATGCTGCGCAGGCAGGCAGCGGTCCGGTACGGGTGTCGATTTACGGAGACGGTGCGCTTTTATATGAGACGGACGCACTGAGCGGGACGGATGAGGCGGAATCCGTTTATCTAAACCTTGCCGGAATCCGGACACTGACGGTCAATACGTCCGGGGTGAGCGGTACGGCCTTTGCCGCGCTTGCAGACGCCAGGCTGATAAGCCGGGAGAATCAGAAGGAGCTGACTCTGTTTATGGGCGAGTCTGTGGCAATTCCCGCAAACGCGGGTATCCGGCCCGAGGACAAAGGGAAAACGCAGTGGAGCTCGTCCAATCCGTCCGTGGCATCCGTAGACGGCAGCGGGGTTGTTCTGGCAGCCGGCGAGGGGGATGCGGACATAACCGTCCGGTATGCGGACGGCCAGACGTTTACCTGCCGCGTGCATGTAAAAAAATCACCTGCCGAACAGCTTGCGCTGCGTAAGGAACAGGCAATTTCCGAACTGCTCTCCTACAAGAATCCGGCCGATTACCGCGAAGCCCAGAAAAAAGAGCTGGAAACCGTTCTGGTACAGGGCAAAGCCGCGATTGCGCTGGCTTACGACGAACAAAGCCTGGAGGAAGCTTTAAACGCGGCAAAGGCGGCATTGGACCGGATTAAGACCGATGCACAGCTTACCGCAGAGGAGAATCAGACGGTTTCGGCGTTTCCGGCTGTCGGAACCAAAAAAACCGTCGGCGATCTTACTTACCAGGTAAAGAAGACGGGCGCTTTGGGCAGAGCGGTGACGGTTATCAAAGCGAAAAAGAAGGCAAAGCTAAACATCCCTGCAACGGTTGAAATCGGAGGCTATTCGTATCAGGTAACCGAAATAAAGGAGAAGGTATTCCGCAACAACAAGAAGCTGACGCAGGTGACGATTGGAAAATATGTCACAAAAATCGGCAAGCAGGCATTTGAGGGGTGCGGTAAATTAAAGAAAATAACGGTGAAGACCAAAAAACTGACGAAGATAGGCAAGAAGGCGTTTGCGAAAATAGACCCGAAGGCAAAGGTGACGGTTCCGAGCGGAAAGAAAAAGAGCTATCGGAAGCTGTTTTCCGATGCGAAGCTGCCAAAAGGGGCAGCCGTAAAATAATACGGGAAAAGACAATTTAAAAAGGGCTGTCGGGAAACGGCCAATCCGTTCCTTCCCGACAGCCCTTATTTTAGTTTACCGGGGCGCGCATCTTACAGAAGCGACTGAATGGACAGCTGCGGCGTGCGCGACAAATCAATGCACGTTCCGTCCGCAACCTGTACAATCGGTTTGGATAAAAACTGTTTGTTCAGCATAATAATATTGGCGTCCCTGCCATCGGAAAGCCGGATACGGCTGCCCTGGTAGGTGTAGGCAATACCTTCCAAAAACGTAAGGATAAATTTGGGGTTGTATTTTTGCAGCCCGTCATTTTCAAAGTCTGCAATGACTGTAAACGGGCAAATCGGTGCGCGGTACGATCTTGCTGCGGTCATGGCGTCGTATACGTCCGCAATCGCGACGATCTGGGCGAACCAGTCGATTTCCTCTCCCTTTAATTTCTGCGGGTAGCCGCTTCCGTCGCACCGCTCCTGGTGCATCAGCGCC
Source organism: uncultured Roseburia sp. (assembly GCA_947057405.1). Taxonomy (GTDB): domain Bacteria; phylum Bacillota; class Clostridia; order Lachnospirales; family Lachnospiraceae; genus Roseburia_B. Next base: position 3,709 of record CAMSEJ010000071.1, on the reverse strand, counting down.
GTGTTCTTGACGTGCGGATTCAGATTGGGATACGGCAGTAAGATCAGGTATCCGAACGCCGGATGTTTTTTCACCAGCACATGCTCTTCGTCGGTGTATTTCTCCGGCTTGTCCAGAACCTGCGCCGGGATTTTCAACTTGCCGATGTCGTGCAGCAGGGCGGAAACCGCAAGTGTTTCCAGATCCCGGTCGGACAGCTTTAACCAGCGGCCGAGCATGCTTGAAATCAGCGCTACATTCAGAGAATGGGCGTAAATGCTGTCCTCTGTGGTGGGCATGGTATGTAAAATATTGAATATTTCAAACGAAATGGATACCTTAGCCAGCAGGGGTTCTACGGTTTGGTACAGATAATCGGTATCTAACGTGCCGTTGTCGGCAGCCGCTTCTGTGAGTATGGCTTTCAGCTTCCGGACAGACCGGGTGTAATCATTCTGAAAGTTCTGGAATTCGGCATACCCTCTGATTCGCTCAAGGTACGTCGGTTCGGAAATATTCTCTGCCGAAGCGGCATCCGGTTCCTTGAAATCCTGGATCTGGACAGAGTCTATACTGTAAAATTTGATGCGTGAAATGAACGGATCGGTCAGCAAAACGCCCTCGCTGACAATGATCTGGCCGTTTTTGGTAACGACCGGCGCGGCGGTTACCATGCCTTTTTTTAATTGTTCTGTTACGATAGTCTGCATATTGGAACACTCCCTTTTATCTATTTCATTCTTGCGTTTATTATACCAGATCCGTATCGAAGGTGTAAAGCTTAATCGGAAACTTCAAAATTTATCGTAACAGTTCAGCCTTCCGTCGTCTCTGTTACAATTGATCAGAAATGGGAAAAAAAACTACTTGACAGATTGGGCAAATTGGCGTAACCTAAAAGCGAATTCAATCATATAGCTTTCTCTTATTCAGAGTGATGGAGATACATAGGATCTGTGAAGTCACGGCAACCCCTTTGGGACAAAGGAAGGTGCCAACCTGAGCGAAATGTCGAACAATAAGAGGATTTGATTTTTCAGCTTACAAAATCTTTTCCGCTTATTTTTCATAAGCGGTTTTTTTTATCCCTGAAAGAGAGCAGTGTTTGGATTAAATCAAAGGAAAAGAAAAAGGAGAATCAATCATGGAAAAACGGTTATTTACATCCGAATCTGTAACTGAGGGGCATCCGGATAAAATCTGCGACGCAATTTCCGATGCGGTATTAGACGCCTGCATGGCACAGGACCCGATGAGCCGTGTGGCATGTGAAACGGCGGCATGTACGGGGTTTGTACTGATAACGGGCGAAATCAGTACGAAAGCCAACCTGGATATCCAGGCAATCGCGCGCAAAACGATTAACGAAATCGGTTACGACAGCTCCGAAAAAGGCTTTGACGGCAATACCTGTGCGGTGATGGTAGCTTTGGATAAGCAGTCCCCGGATATTGCAATGGGCGTGGACAAGGCGCTTGAGGCAAAAGAAAACACGATGACAGACGCTCAGATTGAAGCAATCGGAGCGGGCGACCAGGGTATGATGTTCGGGTTTGCGGTAAACGAAACAGAGGAGTATATGCCGTATCCGGCTGCACTGGCGCACAAGCTGGCAAAACAGCTTACCGCGGTAAGAAAAGACGGTACGCTTCCTTACCTGCGTCCGGACGGAAAGTCGCAGGTTTCGGTGGAATACGACGAACACGGCAGGCCGTGCCGTCTGGAGGCAGTCGTCATTTCCTCACAGCATGACGAAAAGGTTTCACAGGAGCAGATCCATGCGGATGTGAAAAAATATGTGCTGGATCCGATTCTTCCGGCGGATATGGTCGATGCGGATACAAAGATTTATATCAACCCGACCGGGCGCTTTGTTATCGGCGGGCCGCAGGGAGACGCGGGCCTGACCGGGCGCAAGATTATCGTGGATACGTATGGCGGCTACGCACGTCACGGCGGCGGCGCGTTTTCCGGGAAGGACTGCACGAAGGTGGATCGTTCCGCGGCTTATGCGGCGCGTTATGTGGCGAAAAACATTGTGGCGGCAGGTCTTGCGGATAAATGTGAAATTCAGCTTGCGTATGCTATCGGAGTAGCGCAGCCGACCTCGGTCATGGTAGATACGTTCGGGACAGGGAAACTCTCCGACGAAAAGCTTGTGGAACTGATCCGTGAGAATTTTGACCTGCGTCCGGCCGGGATTATTCAGATGCTGGATTTAAGAAGGCCTATTTATCGGGATACCGCAGCTTACGGGCATTTCGGACGGACGGATCTAAAGCTGCCGTGGGAAGCGTTAGATAAAGTGGAAACGCTGAAAAAATATTTATAATACCGGGCGGGTTCCATACGCCGGACAGACAGGGTGCGCAGAGGCGCACCCTGTCTGTTTTATGAAAAGTTTAGAATATATTTCATATATTTAATTGGATTTTGGCAAATACATGCTATAATAAAAAGAAACCCCGGATCTATCCGCGGCAGTTTGAAAGGGCGACGGCATGAAATTAAAAACCAGGCTTTCCATATCCTTTTGCATTATCATATTTGTCCCGATTCTGCTGGCGGGATTTGTTATTTTCGGCTTTCAGAAGTTTCAGATGCGCACCATTGAACAGACTTACGGGATTGAAACCGGCGACTATCACTATCTGCTCAATTCGTTTCAGCTTTTAAACCAGTACACCAAAAAAGAATACAACTTTTTGCTGAACCAGGTTTCCGAGGATCCGGAGCTGTTTTTAGATCAGGAATTTCTGGACCGGGAAAACCGCAAGCTTATGGACAAATATTCCTATCTGATTGTGCGCAAAGAGGATCGGTTTGTCTATCTGGGCAAAGAGGATGCGGATTTGCGGGTGGCTGGCCTGCCCTGGTATGAGGAGGACGGGCCGGACGCGGAAACGGGAACGTATGTGGACGGAGACGGGCAGGTGTTAGTCAAGCAGATTGATTTTTTGTTTTCGGACGGGGAGAAGGGCACCGTGTTTATTGTGACGGCTTCCCACGGGATTTTGCCGGAGGTACAGAGACTGCTTTTGGATGCATTTGTTTCCGTTCTGCTGATTCTGCTGTTGACGGCGGGGATGCTGATTATCTGGATTTATCAGGGGATTATCCGGCCGATTAAGAACCTGGAGGAGGCGACGCTGAATATCCAGCAGGGCAATCTGGATTTTACGATTGCCGCGGACGGCAGCGACGAGATCAGTGAGCTGTGCGCCAATTTCGAGGAGATGCGCAAGCGCTTAAAGGAATCCTCGGAGCAGCAGGTGGTGAGTGAGCGGGGCAGCCGGGAGCTTGTAAGTAATATTGCCCACGATCTGAGGACGCCGATTACGGCGGTGAAGGGTTACTCGGAAGGGCTTTTGGACGGCGTGGCGGATACGCCCGAAAAGCAGGAGAAATACCTGCGCATTATCAACAGCAAGGCGAATGAAATGGACGCGCTGCTAAATGAGCTGACGCTGTACGCCAAGATTGACACCAACCGCATTCCCTATAATTTTAACAAAATCAACGTAGCGGAGTACTTCAATGACTGTGTGGAGGAGATCGGTCTGGATTTGGAGGAAAAGAAGGTCGGCCTGGCGTATTTCAACTATGTGGACAACGATGTTTTGATTATTGCCGATCCGGAGCAGCTAAAGCGCAGTGTGAATAATATTATCGGCAATTCCGTCAAATACCTGGACAAACAGCAGGGCTTAATTAATATTCGGATCAAGGA